>CAWURM010000055.1:0-10788 GCA_963924965.1 uncultured Flavobacterium sp. | reverse complement strand
ATTAATTGTCATTTTGATGCCGCTAGAACCACTGTTTTAATAAACGAGGTACATTTTACAAATGTCATCGTGAACGTATTGGAAAATGCCATTAAATACTCTCCAGATACACCAGAAATTGACGTTTTCACTGAAAATGTAAAAGATATGATTCTGATAAAGGTGAAAGATAAAGGATTAGGAATGAGCAAAGTGGCTCAAAAAAGAGTTTTTGAAAAATTTTATAGAGAACATACAGGCGACCTTCATAATGTTAAAGGACATGGATTAGGTTTAGCGTACGTGAAAAGAATTGTTGAAGATCATAATGGTCAAGTATATGTAGAAAGTGAAAAGGGAAAAGGGAGTACCTTCATAATAAAAATACCACTAATAAATTAATTTATGGAAAATATAAATAAAAAAATTCTTTTAGTAGAAGATGACCTAAATTTTGGGGCTGTACTTAAAGATTATTTAATGCTAAATGATTTTGATGTCGTTTTGGCAAAAAATGGAATGGAAGGGTTTGAAAAATTTAAAAAAGACACTTACGATTTATGCATTCTTGATGTCATGATGCCATACAAGGATGGGTACACATTAGCAAAAGAAATTAGAGAGAAAAATAGCGAAGTGCCAATTATCTTCTTGACGGCAAAATCGATGAAGGAAGATGTCTTAAAAGGATATAAAGCAGGTGCAGATGACTATTTAAACAAACCTTTCGATTCTGAAGTATTACTGATGAAAATCAAAGCAATTATTCAGAGAAAATCGTCGGACGTTAAAGCAGAACAAGTACAGTTTGAGTTCAATGTAGGTAAATTTCACCTTAATTCAAAATTGAGATTTCTTACATTTAGTAATGAAGAACCAATTAAATTATCTCCAAAAGAGAATGAATTATTAAAAATGTTAATCCTTCATGAAAACGATTTAATGCCAAGAGAATTAGCATTGACAAAAATATGGAGAGATGACAACTATTTTACTTCAAGGAGTATGGATGTGTACATCGCCAAATTAAGAAAGTATCTTAAACTTGATGAAGATGTAGAAATATTGAATATCCATGGAGAAGGATTTAGACTAGTTGTTAAAAATAAAACAGCATAAATTGAAAAGCTTCGAGAAATCGGAGCTTTTTTTTTGAAACTATTCCTGCCTTACATTTCAAGATTTCTCATAGAAAATTAGAATTTCCAATGTTTTAAAAAGAGCTTCCGTTGGGCGCTTTTTTTAAGCAGGAAATTGCTGTTTTCTATTTTAAAATGCTTTTTATTTCAGTCAGGGTTAGTGATGTACCTATTTCAAATTCAATTGTAAAGCAAAACAGTTTTTTTCCTCTTTTGCGATGCTAAACACTACTGATTCCGAGGAAACATTCTCATGAATAACTACTTGATCTTTTAAAGAGAGTTCTTTCATGAAATTCATTTCAAAACTGGTGATCTTTTGGTTTAAAATTGTTTTTTCGTCAATGTGATCGAGACACCATTCTAGATATTTTACATTGTTCACGTGATCCACAATATCTAAATCCGATAAGAAAACTGTTTTTTCAAAAAGTATTTCTTTATCCAAGCTAAGATGTATCTTGGAGAATGGGGCGATTGTAGCTTTCTTTTCAGGATACAATTCAAAATGTTGATAAGGCAATGCTAAAGCTTCAGGACGACGTTTTTCAGTATTAAAAACAGCCCAAAATGTTTCCGATCCAACAATTTTTTTACCATTTAAGTGCATCTCTAATGCACGAACTGAGCGGGAGTTTTCTAGGGTATTAATCCAAGTTGTCACGGTTACAACATCTCTCCATTTAGGTAATTCAGTAATTTCTACTCGCATTCTACTCAGTACCCAAGCTTGGTTGAATTCTTGCATGTCTGTAAAACTAATTCCTCCCATATCTGAATGTGAAGCTGCTGTTAGCTGTAAAAGATTGCATAAATCAGTATATTTTAAAGAACCATTAGGCATGCATTGTGTGAAATTGATTTCCCAATCCTTGCTTAATATTGAGGTGAAGTTTGGACTTATTGGCATATAAATAATTATGAATTATGAGTTTTTGTTTTTATATAATCAAAAATAGTTTGATAGGGCGTTTCAAAATCAAACCACTTAGTTTTTTCGTCTCTTTTAAACCAGGTCAGTTGGCGTTTTGCAAATCGTCTTGTGTTTTTTTTGATTTCTTCTATGGCGAATTCCAACGTGATTTCACCATCAAAATAGCTGAAAAGTTCGCGATATCCAACAGTTTGTAAAGCGTTCAAGTCTTTGTTTGGGTAAACTGTTTTAGCTTCTTTTAGTAAGCCTTCCGTCATCATGTTGTTTACACGTTGATTGATCCGGTTGTACATTATATTTCTATCTGCTTCAAGACCGATTAGAACAGGAGTAAAGTTGCGACTATTTTGTTTTTGATTTAAAAAAGAAGAATAGGGTTTTCCTGCACCCATGCATACTTCAACAAATCGCATCATGCGCTGTGGGTTTTGTAATGTTTGCGGATTCTCTGTACTAATGGTATTAAAATAATTAGGATCAAGTTTTTGAAGTTGTTCTTGTAAATAACCAATGCCTAATTTTTCGTAAGAAGCATTTACATTTTCTCGAACAGAGGGGTCAATTTCAGGAAAATCATCAAATCCCTTTAGTACGGCGTTAACATACAAACCAGAACCTCCTATAAGAACCACATAATCATTGCTAAGAAATAATTCGTCAATGGTAGCAATGGCCTCTTTTTCAAAATCACCTACGGTATAGGATTCAAAAATAGATTTGTTTTGGATAAAATGATGAGGAGCGGCTGCTAATTCAGCAGAAGTAGGGACAGCAGTTCCAATAGTCGTTTCCTTAAAAAACTGACGGCTATCACAAGACACAATTTCGCAATTAAAATAATTTGCAACGTGAATGCTAAGGGCTGTTTTGCCAATTGCTGTTGGTCCTATAATGGTAATTAGGTATTTCATAGTTGTTTTTAGCCCAGATAGAAATGAAAACCCCGGACGATTGCAAGTTAGTATTTCTTGACGTAAAAGAGCGCCTTTAGAAGCTCCTTTTATGGCTTTGAAATACAACTTTCAAACGGAGGAGTTGAAATGAATAGCTGGAAATTGCTTCCTACTATTAGGGTTATTATTAGTTTTATAGTGATTCTCCACAGTTGGGGCAAAAGTTAGCATTTTCTGGATATTTTGTGCTACCGCAATTTGTACAAGGAGTTTGTTTTGGGATTCGTTTAGCAATTTCAGCCGTAACGATACCTGTGGGAACAGCAATAATGCCGTAACCTAGAATCATAACAAATGAGGCTATGAATTGACCAAGTGGAGTAATTGGTGAGATGTCGCCGTAGCCAACGGTAGTTAAGGTAACAATTGTCCAATAAATACCTGCTGGGATGCTGGTGAAGCCACTTTCTTTTCCTTCCACTAGATACATAATTGAACCAATGATGATAGTGATAATCAACACAAAATAAATAAAAACAACAATTTTACCTCGACTGGCGTTAATGGCTTGCCTCAATTGATTGGATTGGCTGGTAAACTGTGGATGATTTAGTATTTTAAATAAACGTAGTAAGCGCAAGGAACGCACAACGCTAAAAATACTGGTTCCAATAAAAAAAATGGACAAATACATGGGTAAAATAGCAAGTAAATCGATAATACCATAAAAACTAAAGATATATTTCCAGGATTTGTCTATTGTAACGATACGTAATAGATACTCTATGGTGAAAAATCCTGTAATGATCCATTCCAAAAAGACCAGTTCATAATGGTATTTTTGATCAAAAGACTGTACCGTTTCCATCATGATCAAAACCACACTTAAGAGGATGAGACCTAATAATATTAAATCAAATAGTCGTCCAGCTTTAGTAGTAGTTCCATATATAATAATATGAGCTCTTTGTTTAAGCAGGTCCAATTGCGATTTGACTTTTTGCATGTAACTCTGAGTGCTATTGATTAAAACTTGATCAACTTAGGTTTTTTTTCTTTTCGAAGATACGCTTGTATGATGTTTTTAGTATCCCTATTATTAAGCATGGGAGTTAGGATATTTTTTAGAATTTTGATATTGGTAATTTGGTAGTTTAAATCGTAAAAAGCATAACCTTTGTAAATACCATTTTCAATTAATACAGCGCTGCGTTCACTTATGGATCGACCACGGTCTACAATTACCATGTTTTGGCTTTCAAATTCACTATTAGTAATGAATTCTTTTACTCTTAAATTGTATTCTTGAGGTGTGATTTCGCCAATACATGCACCATCACATTCTTTAATTTTATATTGAAAACAAGCCAATTTTGTATCATAAAGGCCATTGAGTTTTTGACATAAATTGTATTTTTCGGAAACTTTAAAAAGCATATTTTTACCCTCTGCTAAGGTGGTAAAAGACGTAATTTCTTTTTTCCTACCATCGGCTTTTTGTAATTTTAGATTGAGATAGCCTTTTTTGTCTATTTCTGGATATAAAGCCCATTGAAAAATATTTTTTCTTTGCGCTCGATTGTATCGTGGTTTATGAATCTTTATTTCTTGACTTTCCTTTAATAAAGCTACTAATTCACTACCCGTTTCTTCATAAGTAACGGCATACACTTCAGCTTGAATTTTTTTAGAACTAGTAGTTATTCCTGTAAAATGTTGATTGATTCTTTTTTTAATGTTCTTACTTTTTCCAACATAAATTAAATCTCCTTTTTCGTTATGGATGTAATATACACCTGTTGTTGTAGGAACACTATTTATAATATCGAGCAGTTTAGGAGCTATTCCTTTTTCAACTTTTAGTTTGATAAAGTCTTTGACAATTTCTTTTTCGATATCCTTTTCCAGTAACATTTTGAACAATTTGACCGTTGCAAGAGCGTCTCCACTGGCGCGGTGTCTATCAGCCATTGGAATTCCTAAAGCACGGACTAATTTACCTAAACTATGTGAGGGTTGCTCCGGTAGTAATTTTTTTGATAATTCAACAGTGCAAAGCGTGCGTTGATTAAAGTCATAGCCTAAACGTCTAAATTCGGTTCGTAATATTCGGTAATCAAAGTCGGCATTATGAGCCACAAGAACACAATCATTTGTCATTTCGATAATACGTTTTGCTACTTCAAAAAACTTAGGGGCCGAAGTTAGCATGGCATTATTTATCCCTGTCAATTTTACCACAAAAGGCTGAATTGGGATTTCAGGATTGACTAAACTGATGAATTGATCTACGATTTCTTGGCCATCAAATTTGTAGATAGCAATTTCAGTGATTCCCTCTTCGTTGAATTGTCCTCCAGTAGTTTCTATGTCTAGTATTGCGTACAATATTTTGTGTTTAAATTTGTGGTTTATTATTTTAAAACCAATCGGAGT
Organism: uncultured Flavobacterium sp.; assembly: GCA_963924965.1. Classification (GTDB taxonomy): domain Bacteria; phylum Bacteroidota; class Bacteroidia; order Flavobacteriales; family Flavobacteriaceae; genus Flavobacterium. The sequence goes on along the minus strand of CAWURM010000055.1, from coordinate 5,407 downwards.
TAACCTGTGTTAATTCCATTATTTATCTTCCTCCAAAGATACTACTTCCAATTCGGACCATCGTACTCCCGCATACAATAGCCAATTTATAATCACCCGACATTCCCATTGAAAGTGTTGTTAATTGTGGATTCTGAATTGAAAATTGTCCAAATAACACCTTTAAATGTGTGAATTCTTTTTGAATTTGATCTGTTTCATCCGTAAAGGTGGCCATTCCCATTAATCCTGTGATACGGATATTTTTCATTTCTAGCAATTCATCAGACGCCAATATCGAAGTTAATTCTTCTTCGTTGAGGCCAAATTTAGTTTCTTCTTCGGCAATATGAATTTGCAACAAACAATCAATAATGCGATTGTTTTTTTTGGCTTGCTTGTTAATTTCTTGTAATAATTTTAAACTATCTACTCCATGAATCAAACTTACAAATGGTGCCATAAATTTGACCTTGTTCGTTTGCACATGCCCAATCATATGCCATTGAATATCTTTGGGCATTTGTTCCCATTTTTCAGCCATTTCTTGGATCTTATTTTCACCAAAAATGCGTTGCCCCGCATGATACGCTTCCATTAAATCAGATACAGGTTTCGTTTTTGAAACGGCAACTAGAGTGACATTCTGCGGTAAGGAAGAAATTATGGATTGTAAATTGGTCGCTATTCCCATTTTAATATTTATGTATTTTAAACTAATTTTCTAAGACGAAGCAATTGTTTCAACCTTAGATTTGTTCTCCATTGAGAGCATTTCTTTGCTTATTGATTGTGAAAATGCAGTCCAATTTTTGTTTTTATATTTATTAAGTTATTTCTTAGAAATAGTCTACTAATAACTGCAAATTTTAAAAGTTCCTATTATACAAATTGCTTCGAAACTTTTTCTGCTTTTTTACTTTCGCTATAATCATAGAAGCCTTCACCTGATTTTACACCTAATTTACCAGCTCGAACCATATTGACTAATAGTGGGCAAGGAGCATATTTTGGGTTTTTGTATCCATCGTACATCACGTTCAAAATGGCAAGACAAACATCTAGACCAATAAAATCAGCTAGCTGTAGAGGGCCCATAGGGTGTCCCATTCCTAATTTCATTACGGTGTCAATTTCATAAACTCCAGCTACTTTATTGTATAATGTTTCAATAGCTTCATTAATCATTGGCATCAAAATTCTATTAGCGACAAATCCAGGGTAATCATTTACTTCTACTGGAGTTTTTCCTAATTTTTCAGAAAGTGCCATTATAATCTTCGTCACTTCGTCACTAGTATTGTAACCACGAATAATCTCGACCAATTTCATAATAGGTACAGGATTCATAAAATGCATTCCAATTACTCTTTCTGGATGTGCAACCACGGCACCAATTTGAGTAATTGAAATCGAAGAAGTATTTGTTGCTAGTATTGTATGATGTGAGCAAGCGTCATTTAATTGTTTGAAAATATCTAATTTTAGAGCTACATTCTCTGTTGCTGCCTCTACAACTAAGTCTACACCCACGACACCATCTTTAATATCAGTATACGTGATAATATTGGTTATCGTTTTAACTTTATCTTCTTGTGTGATGGTTCCTTTAGCAATCATTCGGTCTAAATTCCCAGCTATCGTAGCCATTCCTTTGTCTAATGATTTTTCGGATACATCAATTAACTTTACTGTAAAACCACTTTGGGCGAAAGTGTGGGCGATTCCATTACCCATTGTTCCTGCTCCAATTACTGCTATTATTTTCATTTATATCTATTTAATTTTAAAGTTTTCTCGTTTAATTTTTAAATCTGAATGCTTGATCTATTTTTTGAAACAATCAATTATTTGATAAGCAACTCTTAATGCTTCTGTAGCTTGTTCTAAAGTTACGATTGGGGTTGTATTATTAGTAATGGCATCAGCAAAAGTATCTAATTCGTCCAGAATTGCGTTGTTTTGTTCTACTTCAGGATTAGAGAAATAAATTTGTTTTTTAACACCTTCGGCGTTTTGTAAAATCATGTCAAAATCTCCAGGAACTTCCGGAGCGTCTTTCATTTTAACTACTTCACACTTTTTCTCCAAGAAGTCAACTGATATATAGGCATCTTTTTGAAAGAAACGTGTTTTACGCATATTTTTCATAGAAATTCGACTCGCTGTTAGATTAGCTACACAACCATTTTCGAATTCAATTCTAGCATTAGCAATGTCCGGAGTGTCGCTAATCACTGAAACTCCGCTAGCGCTAACATTTTTCACTTTCGATTTCACTACACTTAAAATGACATCAATATCATGAATCATTAAATCCAAAACTACTGGAACATCAGTACCACGAGGATTAAATTCAGCTAAACGATGTGTTTCGATGAACATGGGATTTTCAATCATATTTTTGGTGGCGATAAATGCGGGATTGAAACGTTCAACGTGTCCAACTTGTCCTTTTACATTGTATTCATTGGCTAGCGCTATGATTTCTTCTGCTTCTTCAAGTGTATTTGAAATAGGTTTTTCTATAAAAACGTGTTTGCCTGATTTTATAGCTACTTTAGCGCATTTATAATGGGAAAGCGTTGGTGTAACTATATCTATTACGTCTACTGCATGAATAAGAGTAGCGATTGTGCTAAAGTGTTTGTACCCAAATTCTTTCGCAATTCTCTCCGCATTCTCTTGATTTGGATCGTAAAAACCAACTAATTCATATTTTTCAGATTGTTGTAATAATCGCAAATGTATTTTTCCAAGATGGCCAGCACCTAATACTCCAATTTTCAGCATAATGATTGTAATTTCTACAAAAATAGGAATAAATTGATTAATCTATTAGAGATATGCCACAATTATTTGCCGATTTAAAAATTAAAAAATGGCTATCGGAATTCCATTTTCTTTTCTATTTTTACCAAAATAAAATTAATTAAGTTTGAAAGACACAGCCAAACATCAAGGACTTCGAAATCAATTAGTACGCGTTTTACAAGAAAAAGGAATAACGGATAAAAATGTTTTGGACGCAATTAAAAAGATTCCGAGGCATTTATTTTTGAATTCTAGTTTTGAGGATTACGCCTACCAAGACAAGGCTTTTCCTATTGGTGCTGGTCAAACTATATCACAACCCTACACCGTTGCCTTTCAATCTCAATTATTAGAAATTAAAAAAGACCATAAGGTTCTTGAAATTGGGACTGGTAGTGGTTATCAAACGGCTGTTTTGTATCATATGGGGGCTAAAGTATATAGCGTAGAACGTCAAAATGAGTTGTTTAAGCAAACCTCTACTTTACTACCAAAACTAGGAATAAGACCTAAACATCTCTCTTTTGGAGACGGTTATAAAGGATTACCAAGTTACGCACCATTTGACAGTATTATTGTTACTGCAGGTGCTCCTTTTATTCCAAAACCATTAATGGCACAATTGAAAATAGGAGGAAGGCTTGTAATTCCGTTAGGTGATGATGTGCAAATTATGACTTTGCTGATTCGTATAAATGAAACTCAGTTTGAAAAACATGAATTGGGAGAATTTCGATTTGTACCATTATTAGAAGATAAAAACTAGAAAATAGATTCTTGTGAGATTGTTTCTTATTTCATACTAATTAATTTTAGAAGCTGTTCTAAGTTTTCTTTTTCTATTGTAGCAATGAATTGAATAAAGTCTTCTTTGTTTTCCTCCGTAAGCGAAGCCTTTAGCGTTTGGTAATAGGAAGGTTTATGCTCTTCTGACTTTATGTTTGCAATGGGATATCCATTTTTTAGTAAGACAAAGTTCATCAGGAGTCTAGAAATTTTGCCATTCGCGTTTAAAAATGGCTGAATTGCCATTATTTTTTCTTTAATAGTTGCTGCAATTACAATAGGATGAAGGTCAGTTTTATCGGTCCAATCTAATAATATTTCTATTTCTTTTGGAATGTGTATGGGATCTATTGGGCTGGTTTTAATGTCTTTTAAAGAAATAGTTATATTCCTATAAGTACCTGCTTCCTTGGGCAGAATACCTCTTAAAAGCAATTTGTGGAGATCAATAATGTCTTTTGAATTAATACTAGTATTTTCAGCAACTATATTTTTGATGTACGCTATTGCTTCTTGGTGGTTTAGGGCTTCTAAGTGTTCCCTCATACTTTTTCCAGCGATCGTTTGGCCTTCATTAACGACTAAATCTGTTTCTAGTAATGTAAGAGTATTGCCTTCTATATAATTACTCTCGTGGGTATATTCTAAATCGAATTTTTGGTTTATTGGGTTATTTTCTAGAAGATTTTGGTTTATTTTTAATTTTAGTAAATCGATATCTTCTAAAAGTTTATCAATCTTACTTGTTATTGATTTCCCAGAATTAGTCTTTAATAATCGAATTTCTTCTTCCGCCAGTTTTAGTGCTTTAAGTGCATGTTTTTCGTCTTTGAGCTCATTTAAAATTTTCTCTTTTAACCAGGAAATCATCAAAGTTTCGCTATCAATTTCAAGCACTGTAGCTAGTATTGTAATTTGTGCTTTTGTTGGTTTTCTTGCACCACTTTCAAATTTACTTATTAATGCTTGGTCGATCTTAGTTAAATGCGCCAGTTCTCTTGTTTTAAAAGCTTTCGATTCTCGGGCATTTTTCAGCAAGTCTTTCATAGATTAAAAGGGTTTTATTGACTGAATTTGTCATCAAAAATGCACTAAAAAAAGGTTAATTACTTAACCTTTAATGTTATTTAAATATTTTTTTTATTCGATCTAAATCGCGTTTAGTATCTTGCTCTTTTAATGATTCTCGTTTATCATACGTTTTTTTACCACGGCAAAGTCCAATTTCCAGTTTTGCCATTCCCTTTTCATTTGTGAACAATTTCAAAGGAACAATAGTAAGCCCTTTGGCTTGTACAGATCTCGCTAAGCTTTTTAATTCTCTCTTATTTAACAACAATTTTCTTTCGCTCCTTGCTTTATGATTGAATTGATTTCCAAAAGTGTATTCTTCAATATATGTGTTGATGGCGAAAAGTTCTGTACCACTAAATTCGCAAAAACTTTCAGTAATATTAGCTTTGCCTAAACGAATTGATTTTATTTCGGTACCGGCCAACACTATTCCAGCGGTGAACTTCTCGATGATTTCATAATCAAATCGAGCTCTTTTATTAAGTATGTTTACAGTTTTTAGCATAGGTTGACAAATGTAGCAACAAATGTATGAATCAGCAATTTTTTTTGTAAAATTGGCATAAATTTGCATTATGGAAAAACAGCAATCAAACGATCCTCTGCACGGAATTACTTTAAAAGCAATAGTTGAAAAATTGGTAGCCTATTATGGATTTGACACTTTAGGAGAATTAATCAAAATTAAATGCTTTAATGAAAACCCAAGTGTGAAATCTAGCCTTACTTTTTTAAGAAAAACGGATTGGGCACG
>CAWURM010000054.1:0-6459 GCA_963924965.1 uncultured Flavobacterium sp. | reverse complement strand
GTAACTCGTGGCTCCTAATCCTACTAATAACACTCCTTTTAAAACTTTGTTTTCCAACTTTTTTATTTTTTTTATAGCGGGCAAAGATAGTTCTTAGTTGCGAATTACAACCTAAGCCTGATTTTTTTTAAATAAATTTTTTTTTACTTCCTACAAAAAGAGGTCCTCTTTGAGAAGGTCATTTTTATTTCGAGCATTGTCTTAGTCTTTATATTTTGCATCATCGAACCATTTTTGGAAACATTAGATAATTTCCATCTAATTTTATAAAAGATGTAACAACAACTCCTAACGATAGTCTTACTGTGCATTGATACTATAATTATGAAAAAAATAAATTGGGTAGCCTTCTTGTTAATAGGAAGTATATCTACAGTTTCGGCTCAAAATGCTGCAGAGAAAACGGTTGAAAAAACAACTGAGTTAAACGAAGTAGCCATCATCAAAACCAAAAAAGCTATCGAACAAAAAGCAGATCGGACTATTTTTAATTTTGCTGACCAACCCAGTTTAAACACGGGATCAGTATTAGAAGGAATTAAAAAATTACCAGGATTAATAGCTTCGGATATTGCCGGAATGATGTACCAAGGAAAACAGCTAGATGTTTTTATGGATGGTAGACCGTTGAATATTTCTACCAATGAACTGAATGCTTTTTTGGAAGGGATGCCAGCAAATGCTATTGAAAAAATTGAAATTATTACGCAGCCAGGTGCCGAATTTCCTGCGACTTCTGGTGGGGCGATTTTGAATATTATTACCAATAAAAATGCAAAGAATTATTTGAGTGCTACTTATACGAACAGCACTAGTTTTACTAGTTATGATAATGTGAGATGGAGAGTTAACAACAGTGTTTTGCTTAGTGCGAAAAATAAATATTTTGGTTGGCAACTGAATTTAGGACAAAACTATCGAGAAAGTGCCATATGGACTTCGCTCGAGAAACAAGAAAACAACACTAACTCATTGCTATCGCGGACTGATGCGGATCGAGTAGGGCGTAATAATTACATCAAATCAGCCTTGACTTTTGACATTGGTAAAGACCGTTTGTTATTGAATTATGATCTAACGGAAAATAATAATGACAGTTATACGTTAGGGAAAGGTCCTGGTTTTAGTACAAATGATGCTTCAATAAGTACTGGCTTACGCCAAGATGCCGTGGCGACATATCAAAAGAAATTTGAAAATGCTGCTAAAAAATTGGAGTTTAAATTCAATTTCAATAGTAACAGTAACGATTTTCAATTGAGTCCCGTTGCGAATATCAACAACACCTTACAAAATGCATCGGATCAAAAACTGTATAATTTTAAATTTGACTATTCACAACCCCTTAAATTTTCGGATGAAGGGAAACTAAGTTTTGGAAGTTTGTATGAAGAGTTGCTTTTTGACGCACAAAGTAAAGGAGTTCAAAATTTAGAGTACAAACGAAGAACGGCCGCTTCGTATGTAGAATTGCAATCTCGCTTTAATAAAGTGAATTTTATTTTGGGCGGTCGAGCCGAAGATTACAATATTACAGGAAAAACAGATGTAGCTGCATTAACAGCTTTCCAGCAATTTCGTTTTTTTCCAAATGCGAGTGCTCAGTATAATTTCAATAAAATGATTTATTTTAATGCCAATTATAATAAAAAAATTACGCTTCCAAGCACCTCAGCTTTAAACCCGAATAACACCAATTATCAAAATCCAAATATTGATTACTCGGGAAATCCTAATCTGCAACCCACCATTTTTGATAATTATGAAGTGAAGTTGAGTGCTTTTGATTACGCTTTTATAAGCTATAATATCAGCTCTGCTAAAAATCAAGTGATTAATAAAGTAAGTCTTGAAAATGATGTGGTAATCAATAGTAACGAGAATATCCCCGAAATTAAGATTCATAATTTTAGCGTAGGAATGCCTATACCTTATATGTTATTTACTAAAGGCCTGGCTGAAACAATGAAAATGAATGTCAACCCGGACACGATGAACTTTTTATATGTGTACGCGGGATATCAATACCATCAAATACCCAATGTAGAGACCAAGGGGTTCTGGATGTTCAATTTTATGTCTCAAATTGTATTACCGCAGAATATTAAGTTTGTAGCGAATTACAATTATATTATTCCCAGAGGAAATTATTTTTACTTCATAGCAGTTAAGCCGTTTAGAAATGCACTCGATTTGACTTTTTCGCGCAAGTTTTTAAAAGACCAATTGACCTTTTCTATTTTTGCAGATGATGTGTTGAATGCCAATAGAAATGCTTTTAATGCCTACCAAACGCCCTTGCTGATAAGTAATAAAATGGACACGAGAAAATTTGGTTTTAGCTTGAATTACAAGATTCCAACAAAGAATAAATTAGCCAAAGAAAATCCTAATCTATTGAATAAAGACAAAAAAGAAGATACTGGAATTTTAAACCAGTAATTCTTTCAGACTAAAAAAATAGAGCTGTGAAAATCCATTTCACAGCTCTATTTTTTATAAAATATTCAATATTAAGAAATTAAGTCGCTTAAGTGTACTTGTAATGCTTTTACGGAAATACTGATTTCCCAAAAAGACAATGCTAATGACACCAGCAAGCTCAATAAACTAAATCCAAAAAAATACAAGCCACCTTCTTGAAATCCAAAGAAAAGCAATAGCATGGCAAAGACCGAAAGGAACAAACTCAATACTCCAAAAAGTTGCATGTAGCGTATTAAAGTCAATCTCAGGTTGAGGTTTTTAATTTCAATTAAAATGCTTTTATTCTCTTTCTCATCATAGGTTTTCTTCAAACTTCTAACGATGGTCGCAATGGTCAAAAAACGATTGGTATACGCCAAAAGTATTAATGAGGTGGCAGAGAAAAGTAGTGCGGGAGTTTCTATACTTAAATTCATTATCATGGTCTTAAAATGAATGGACAAAGTTCGTCATTCTTTAATTAATACAAAGCCTCTTTTTACAACAAAAAACCTGAAAGTAGTGGTTTCGGGTTTTTAATTTGGTTTTAATTTTATTAATTGTACTTTTTTCGGTTAAAATTATTTTTGAAAAATAGTACTATAAAGACAGCAATTAATTTAATCTAAAATTATATTTAAGTTATTGAAATACAAATCATTATTTCTTATTCTTTTTGCAAATTTTGCAATTTGTTTCTAGTTTCTTTTGATCATGTTTGTAAAGTATATTTCAAAAAAAATGCTGCACTACGAACAGTACAGCAACTTTGAGTTGAATATATCGACGGCTGTTACTTTTAGTCTTTTAAACTGTAAAGTATTTTTTGAAAGTCGGCTTTGAATTTATCTTTGTTTTCGGCAGCGGCCCAGGATAGCACTTTATAATATGATTTTTTTGTTTCGACAATTCCTATTAAATAATAGATGTCCATTTGTGCTTCATCATCAAAATAAGTGGCATCACATTCAACAAAATCAGTACTTCCTATTTTTTGAAATTTAGGTGTAGAAAGATTTTTGTTTTTCACGTCTTTTAAAAAGTCAGTCATGAAGTCATCATAAAATTCTGTAAGAGAACTGTATTTCATTTCCGCTAAGCTTAATTCCTCCTTGGTGTCAAATATGACAAATCCATAAACATCTTTGACTACATTTTTATATTGTATCGCTGATGCGCTATTGAGGCCTGATGTTTGACTCATGTACACTGGCAAGCTAATATCAAAAGTATGTCCTGCTTTGTATTGTTTGAGCTCTGTCTGAGCAAAAGTAGTTATGGTCACGAAAGCCAATGCTAAGCTTAGGAAGGTGATTTTTTTATTCATTTTAGTCTTTTAATCAGTGATGTTTTGCGTTAACTTTTGTAAGGCTAATATAGTATTAATTCGATTAGTCTATTTCTTTTTGTAGGACTTAAATTTCAAATTGCACCATATCTCTTGATTTTGTCTTATGTCTCCTTGTTCACCTTGTGGTCTTTGACCTCAGAAATTGAGATGAAATCGGGACAAGATTAGTGCGTAGGTTGCTGCCGGAGCAGTCTACACAAGATTACTAGTTCCTAAAGCGAAGTATTGTTTTGTTTCAATCTATAGCGCAAAACGCACTTATTATTGAAGTTCAACAATGATTTCGTTTTTGCGATTAAATAATTCAAATGGGGCATTGTATCCAAAGAAATAAAAACGATTGGTGTATTTAATTCCTTCGGCATCTAATGCTGATTTTAGTTGTTGCTTATAGGTTGCAATTTTTTCGTCATCTGCCCAGCCACCAAAGCTAATAGCTGCTACTGTTTTAGCGGGTTCTTCTTTGAATTTAATTTGAGATTCGTTGGGTTGTGGTAAGGTTTCTATTTTGAACTTTTTAGGAACCATAAACATCATCGTCATAGTGGTGTCTAGCGACATGCTGACTGGCGAAGTCATTGCAATTTTTTCGTTTTGTTTATTCCCTCCAAAAATATAACCTGCCAAAATTGAAAAACCCTTGCTCGATGATTCTTTGTATTTACTAGTGGACAACTGTACTGAGGTGAACAATGTAGCCTCGTAGGTTCGGATTTCAAAACCATTGTATTTCTTAATGACTTTATATGGATAGGTTTCGATGTTTCGTTGGCCATAACAAGCATAAATTTGGCTACTAATAATGATGACTAAGATAAGGCCGAGAATAATATAGAGTGCTTTCATTGTTTTAAATTTAGCACTAAGGTAAGGTATTACCAGCATATTTAAAAGCAGATGAGTAAAGGGGAGTGTGTTTTTATAGGGAAATGCCAGGAGATCGGGAAACTGAATATTTCAGTGCTTTAAATGCTCACTCATCAAATAATAATTATAGTATTATTCATCTTTGTTTTTTGCAAGCTCACCTTTCTTTTTTTCTTTTTAGAACGAAATTATTAGCGATAAAAGTTCTAGATAGCCCTGATGGCAATGAAAATCCCGCACCTTTTTTGGTGTGGATTGTAATGAACAGCAGGACGAGGTGTTGTTGTGGAAATCAGTAGTTTTGCTCCAAAAAAAAAGCTGCCCTATTGGACAGCTTTTAGTAATAACGCATGTTATGCTACTTATTTGATCATCTCGAAACTACGTTTTACAAAAGCAGTTAACGCTTCTCCTTTTAGTAAGTTTTGAGATAGTTTTGCTAAGTCTAGCGCTTGTTTTACTAAGTGCTCTTGGCTTGATTTATCTTCGGTATTTAAAATAGTTGAGGCCAATGGTGAATTAGTATTTACCACTAGATTGTACATCTCTGGCATATTCCCCATCCCGAACATTCCACCGCCACCTGACTGGCTCATTTCTTTCATTCTACGCATGAATTCGGGTTGCGTGATGATAAAAGGAGCTGCTTGGCTATCCATTGATTCAAGTTGTACGGTATACGTTTGTTTTGGTACTATGGCTTCAAGAACGGTTTTCAATCCTTCTTTTTCCTCATCGGATAATTTAGAAATGGTGTTTTCTTCTTTCTTGATTAAGTTATCAATATGGTCAGAATCCACACGAACAAAAGTAATCTCTCTATTGTCTCCTTCAATTTTTTGAATCAAGTGAGAAATAATTGGAGAATCTAGTAATAATACTTCGTATCCTTTTTCTTGTGCAATTTCGATATACGAGTGTTGCGCTTCTTTATTTCCTGCATAAAGAACGACTAGTTTCCCGTCTTTGTCTGTTTGTTTGTCTTTTAGATTTTCTTTTAATTCCTCCAGTGTGTAGTACTTGTTGTCAACTGTAGGGTATAAAACGAAGGCGCCTGCTTTTTCGTAGAATTTATCTTCAGATAACATACCGTATTCTAGAACGATTTTGATGTCATTCCATTTTGCTTCAAAATCTTCACGGTTTTCAGTGAATAATGATTTCAATTTATCAGCTACTTTACGTGTGATATAGTTTGAAATTTTCTTTACAGCACCATCAGCTTGCAATCCTGAACGAGAAACGTTCAATGGAATATCTGGTGAATCTACTACTCCGCGTAGCATCATCAAGAATTCAGGTACAATTCCTTCTACGTTATCAGTAACGTAAACTTGGTTTTGGTACAATTGAATTTTATCTTTCTGAATTTGTAAGTCAGAACCCAATTTTGGGAAATACAAAATACCAGTTAAGTTAAACGGATAATCAACATTTAAATGAATGTGGAATAAAGGCTCTTCAAATTGCATTGGATACAATTCGTGGTAGAACATTTTATAGTCTTCATCCTTTAAATCAGTAGGTTGTTTGGTCCAGGCTGGATTAGGATTGTTGATGATATTATCCACTTCAACGGTCTCTGCTTTGTAATCTTCAGGAGCGTCTTCTGGTTTAGGAAGTGTTTCTGTTTTTGTTCCAAATTTAATTGGAATAGGCATGAACTTGTTGTATTTGTTCAATAAACCAGTTATTTTACTGTCTTCAAGGAAATCTAATGAATCCTCTGCGATATGCAAGATAATCTCCGTTCCACGAGTTGTTTTTTCAGCTGC
>CAWURM010000053.1:0-5629 GCA_963924965.1 uncultured Flavobacterium sp. | reverse complement strand
CAAAGGTATCGTTAGTCCAAATTAATATAAAGATACTAATAAGTATTTTAGGATTGTATCCATCTTTACCAAAAGGAATCTTAGTGATGATGACGAAAGGTAATATTATGTAACCTATTAGGTAGACGTATTTTGAAAATGAATCAATTTTAAGCGTTTTATTATCAAATAGAAAGTGAATACACTTCATGAAAACAAAAAGGGTGGAGGCTAAGACAGCTAAATCAAAATTTTTGCTAAAGCGTAACGTGTAGAATATTCCATCTGTTGCAAAAGTTATCTTATAAAAAATCACATACGATACTGTGGCAAATAAAAACGGAAATATTTTTTGAATTTGTACTAAATTACAAAACTCCATTGTAGCTATTAGGAGAAATACACCAAAGAGAATAAAAAAACTTTCGGTTGAGTATAGTATGCAAAATATTAATAATATAATATAAACAGCACCTGATATTGCTCTCTTTAATGTTTCATTCATTTTAAAGATCTTCTAGGAGCAACAAATAAAGGTTTTTTGCAGAGCTGCCATATTGAGTAAAGTCTTCCTCTTTAGCCTTTTCAAAATATTTTATAGCAGTAATATTTGTTGGGTAATCTCTTTCGTACTTCTTTTTTATAGCACTTAAACCATCGCTTTTAACTCCAAGAATTTGACTTGTTGTTGCATAAACAATGATGTTAGTTGGAAGTTCGTTTGGTTTATGTTGCTTGATTTGCTTTGATGAGAATAAGATAGATCCTTCTTCGGCAATTAAATTTTCACATGTTGAAAAAAGAAATTTAGGATCAACGACTTTATCAAAAGTTAATTTATTTTCTTGCAGCAGGGGAAATAAAGTGGAGTCATAACATAGTACTTCGCTTTCGTACCAGTCGTTTTCTTCTAGAATATTTTCAAACTGTTCTTTTACTTCTTCAGCATTTTCACAATATAAAAATTTACCTCCATTTTTTTTAAAATTGAATATAAACTGCTCGTCTATTGATATATTAGTCTCAGAAAAAGAATTGTTATTTTCTTTCTCTTTCTCCTCATCTGAAGCTGAAATACTAGAACCAAAAATTTTTCTAAAAAGACTCATATTTTGTTAAGGTACTTTATATGTTATTTGAAAACGTCCAAAGATAAAAAAATCTTAATTCAAAAGCTGTTTTTGAATTAAGATTTTAAAAATAATTAAATTTTTCGGTATTTTATGTTACGAAACTATTTCTTCAAGATTTTTATCAAATGTTCTTTTTCCAAAAATAGCTTCTAAATCATCTTTGAATATTACTTCTTTTTCGATAAGAATAGCAGCAAGTTGATTTAATTTGTCTTTGTTGTCTTCCAGAATTTTAATTGCTCTTTGGTACTGTGTTTCAATAAGTAGAGAAATTTCAGTGTCGATTATTTTAGCAGTTTCTTCAGAATATGGTTTTGAGAAATTGTATTCACTTTGACCTGTTGAGTCATAATAAGTAACGTTTCCTATTTTTTCATTAAGTCCATATATAGTAACCATAGCGCGAGCTTGTTTAGTTACTTTTTCTAAATCACTTAATGCTCCAGTTGAAATCCTATCGAAAGTAACTCTTTCAGCAGCTCTACCACCCATAGTAGCACACATTTCATCAAGCATTTGGTCAGGGCGAACAATTAAACGTTCTTCTGGCAAATACCAAGCTGCGCCTAAACTTTGTCCCCTAGGAACGATTGTTACTTTAATTAATGGTGCTGCATGTTCTAGCATCCAACTTACAGTTGCATGTCCAGCTTCATGAATTGCAATAGCTTTCTTTTCTTCTGGAGTTACAATTTTATTTTTCTTTTCTAATCCACCTACAATTCTATCCACTGCATCTAGGAAATCTTGTTTGTCTACAGCTGTTTTATTGTATCGGGCCGCTATCAATGCTGCTTCATTACATACATTAGCAATATCAGCTCCAGAAAATCCAGGAGTTTGTTTGGCTAAAAAATCAAGATCTAAACCTTCTACTTTTTTCAACGGAGCAAGGTGTACTTTAAAGATTTCAGCACGTTCGCGAATGTCTGGTAGATCTACAAAAATTTGTCTATCGAAACGTCCTGCTCGCATTAATGCTTTATCTAACACATCCGCTCTATTGGTTGCTGCTAATACAATCACATTAGAGTTAGTACCAAAACCATCCATTTCAGTAAGCAATTGATTCAAAGTGTTTTCTCTTTCATCATTTCCTCCGGACATATTGCTTTTTCCTCTAGCTCTACCTACAGCGTCTATTTCATCTATGAATATAATTGCTGGCGATTTTTCTTTGGCTTGTTTAAACAAATCACGCACACGTGATGCTCCAACACCCACGAACATTTCAACAAAATCCGATCCTGACAAAGAGAAAAATGGTACTTGTGCCTCTCCAGCTACTGCTTTTGCTAACAAAGTTTTACCCGTTCCTGGAGGTCCAACAAGTAAAGCTCCTTTTGGAATTTTACCTCCTAAATTGGTGTATTTTTCAGGGTTTTTCAAGAATTCAACGATTTCTTGAATTTCCTCTTTGGCACCTTCAAGTCCAGCCACATCTTTAAACGTCGTTTTCACATCGGTTTTTTCATCAAAAAGTTTAGCTTTTGATTTTCCAATATTGAAAATTTGGCCGCCACCACCACCGGAGCCACCTGACATTTTTCTCATGATGAAAATCCAAACTCCAATTATTATGATAATTGGTAATAGGCTAATTAAAATATCAGTCCAATTGCTTTTTTGAGAAAATTTGAAATCTTTTAATTTTCCTTCTGCAATTGCTTTTTCTAATTTGCTTTGAAATATTTGATCACTACCAATTTCAAAAGTATATTGTGGACCTTTGCTGATGTTACCCAACATGTCTTTAGCTACTTTTTCGTGCTCTTTTAATTTTAATGCCGCTGGAGTTAAATAAACTTCTGCTTCTGTTTTATTAGAAACAATTACTTTTTGCACCTGTCCTTTTTCCAATATAATATCGAAATTTGGTGGTGTTAATGGAGCAGGTTCTTGAAAATTAGAACTTCCAGTGATAAAACTGATAAATAAGAAAATTAGTAAAATCCCGGTATATACTAACCATGGACTAACTTTAAATTTATTTGGGTTTGGATTATTATCTTTTGCCATTTGTAAATGTCTTTCTTTAGTATTTGTTTGCTATTGTAGTAATTTTTGCATCTCCCCACAAACTTTCAATGTTGTAATACTCTCTAATTTGTTTTTGGAAAACATGCACTACTATGTTTACGTAATCCATAAGGACCCATTCAGCATTATCAGAACCTTCAACATGCCAAGGCTTGTCTTTTAATTCTTTTGAAACTGTTTTTTGAATGGAGTTAACAATAGCGTTAACTTGGGTGTTTGAATTTCCGTTGCATACTACAAAATAATCGCAAACTGCGGTATCAATTTCTCTTAAGTCAAGAATATCAATGTCATTTCCTTTTACTTCTTCTATCCCTTTAATGATGTTTGCTAATAAATCATCATTGTTTATTGTCTTTTTTGCCATGAAAAATTTTATATAAGTTTGTAAAGTTACCATTTTTTGTGATTATTTTTGAACCTTAACATAATATTAAATTCTTTACCACAAATAATAACTAATGAAAGTAATCAAACTCGATGCCATAGATTCAACTAATGCGTTTCTAAAAGGGTTGTCTAGCAAGCAAAAACTAGAAAACTTTACGGTTGTTACGGCTGAAACTCAAACTAATGGAAAAGGGCAAATGGGGTCTACTTGGTCATCTCAAACGGGTAAGAATCTAATAATGAGTGTTTTTGTTAAAGATGTGATAAAGGATATAAATCAGATCTACAGTCTTAACATAGCCGTTGCGCTATCGGTGATTCAAGGACTTGAAACTTTCAATATACCTAATTTAAGTATTAAATGGCCTAACGACATTATGTCATATAATTTTAAAATTGGCGGGCTTTTGATTGAAAATAGTATTAAAAGTGACGGAACTTTATCTTCGATAGTTGGATTAGGACTTAATATTAACCAAATTAATTTTGATAATCTGCCTAAAGCGTCTTCTATGGCCAAAATTTGTGAGGCGCAATTTGATAAAGAAGCAGTTCTTTTTTCCATCATTGAAAAGCTGAAGATTAATATGGAGCATCTTCATGCTGATGCGGATATTATGTGGAGCGAATACTCGAAATTATTGTTTAAAAAAGGAGTTCCTATGCCTTTCAAGGATTCTAGTGATCTCAACTTTATGGGTATTATTCAAGGTGTTTCGAGTGTTGGTAATCTTCAGTTATTGTTAGAAGATGATTGCGTAAAGGAATACGGTCTTAAAGAAATTCAAATGCTGTATTGATAAAAAGTATTTTCTTCAATTTTTTGATAAAAAAAATACTCTTTAAGTTATGAAACGAAAAGAGTATTTTTTATTTGATTTAAACCGAACTTATAGTTTTCCCATATTACCGGCAAGTGTCTCGATAAATTTACCAATTGGTCCTTTTATCATCATGGCCATCATAGGATTAAAATCTCCTTCAAAGTCTAGTTTTACCGTACTTGAAGCATCAGAAACAGCATCGATATTAGCTATTAATGTAAATGGAAGTTTGTCACTTGCAGCACCTAAAACTACTTTATTTGGCGCTATTTTTTCTTTCATTTTTAGTTTGATTTCAGGCATACCTTTTAATCCAAAAATAAAAGCATCGTCACCGATAACTTCAAATTTCGCAATGTTGTCGGGCATTAATTTTTCGAAACTTTTTACGTCAGTCAATAAATCAAATAATTCTTGTGCTGATTTCCCTACGGTAACTTTTGGACTTTCTAAGTTCATTTTTTTATTTTTATTTTATTTCTACATCCCATGTAGATGGAGTGACACTCCATTCTCTCAATGTTTTTTCTTCTTTCTCCGTGATATAACTTTTAGCAACAGCCAAGTTCAGTAAGTTTTGATAGTTACTTAAAGTATATAAATCGAGTTTAGCATCTTTAAAGTTGTTTTCAGCAACATCAAAACCGTAAGTAAAAATAGCAGCCATCCCTTTAATGTTTGCTCCAGCAGCACGTAAGGCTTCGACAGCATTTAAGCTACTGCTACCAGTACTGATCAAATCTTCGACCACTACTACATTTTGTCCTTTTTGTAAAAAACCTTCTACTTGGTTTTGGCGTCCATGTTTTTTTGCTTCTGGTCGTACGTATACAAAGGGAAGGCCCATGCTTTCTGCAACCAGTATACCAATACCAATTGCTCCAGTAGCAACACCGGCAATTACATCTGGCTTGCCAAATTGTTTTTCAATGTGTTTAGAAAATTCATCACGCACATAATTTCTTATAGCTGGAAATGAGAGTATTAGCCTGTTGTCACAATAAATAGGTGATTTCCATCCGGAAGCCCATGTAAAAGGATTTCCTGGATTCAATTTAATTGCATTTATTTGTAAAAGCAATTCGGCTGTTTTTTCGGCAGTATCTTTATTAAAAATCATAGTACAAATGTATAAAGTTTTTGTTAACGACAAACCACTTTTTTTGACAAATAAAATCTCAAAAGAGACAGATTTTCAATTATTTCTTCTTGAAAGCATTGATATAAAACAACTTATCGTCAAAATTTTTCAAAATAAAATTC
>CAWURM010000052.1:0-18043 GCA_963924965.1 uncultured Flavobacterium sp. | reverse complement strand
CGATAGCTCACATTTCCATAAACCGAGTAGTAATTAGTCTCGAAGTTGATTCCTAAATCATTATTATCGTAGTCTCTTGTCACTAAATCTGTTCCAAAACTATACCGGTACTTCCCACTAGTTTCTGCAAAGTTTAAAGTAGTTGCAATTCCTTTTTTATCTTCTACAGCATTGATATAGCTGTATTTGAAATTCCCAGATAGATTGTATGTGTTCTCCTTTGTGTTTAAATCCCATACCAAAGCAGATACATTAGCATCTCGAAAAGCTCCATTTCGGGTTACATTAGTATTAATAAAAGAGAAAGACGAGTTTTTTCTAAAACGTTGATCTAAAACAAGTACGTTGTAATTGGTTAATGGTTCAACTTCTTCTTTTCTAGTTTCATTATTTACAATGTTTTCAATTGTAGCGTATGTTTTTTCAGTTACTGCATTCAAAACTCCAATTCCTAAACCGTCTTTTGTTCTTCCAGAAATTTTTAAAGCATTGATTAAGTTAACACTCGAAGGATTGTCAGTGATTACTTCATTCTTAGTTGTGGTTGGATATTTCGATGGGCTTCCGCCAATTCTTCTTGAATACAATAAATCTCCTTTGCTAAACAAGTCCGTTCCTTCTGTAAAAAAAGAGCGATTCTCATTAAATTGTTGTTCAAATGGACCCAGATTTAAGATTTTGTCGTCATATTTAGTTTGACCAAAATCAGGAACTAAGATAGCGTCTAAAGTAAATGCGTCATTGATCCCATATTTTATATCTAAACCGCCTTTTAAAGTTCCAATTGTTTTTTGTTGTGCGTTTGCATTTACATAAAAGGAAGAGTACGGCAAAAAGAAGAGTCGGGTAGGGGGTTTTATGTTTTCAATACCTTCTAATACTCCACTTTGTTGCGTGAATGTCCCTAGTTTAGAGTCAATAAAATTCCAAGAATATTTTTGTCGGTCTCTTCTAATTTCTCTAAAAAAATTCAAACCCCAAGTTTGTTTATTTTCACCCGAGAATCGCAAAGCGGCATAGGGGATTCGCATTTCTACCACCCATCCAAAATTAGTTATTAATGCTTTGCTATTCCAGACTGCGTCCCAAGAATAGTCTTCGCCATTCGTATCTGTAGTGATACAGTCTGCTTGTCCATCGGCTGCACTTACATAAAATTGAAAATCTTGCTGTCCGTCGTTATATCCATTTATAAACACCCCGAATAAATCAGAGGTACCAAAATCATCTCGTTTGGTAATTTCTCTTAAAATTTTATCTGGTTCATCATCATACATTAATGCGGCAACATAAATGGCATCATTATCATATAATACTTTTACTTCGGTTCTTTTGTTTTCTGGAATAGGCTTACCATTATCAGGATGAAACATGATAAAATTACTAGCTATGGATGCTGACTTCCATATTTCTTCATCTGTTTTTCCGTCAATTGTAATGTTATCGGTCGTAAATTTAGTGTGCAGCTGTTTTTTTTGGCTGTAACCAAATAGGGAAAACAAGAATAGAATAATAAAAAGGATTTGTTTCATTTGATTGATGTAAGTTAAGGGTTAGCCAAAGTGATTAAATCTTTGAGCGTTCCTTATATAGACAATCAATCCAAATATTTGTTACAATTTATTCTTAAAAATGGGAAATAATTAACATTTCATCACGTTAATAATTGGTCCGTTGAAAAGTAAGTTTTAAAGTTTACTTTTAATGCGATTGTAATCGATAAAATAACGTAGACTAATAGAGAATACATTCGTCATGTCGCTATTGAATACGTTTTTTAGGTTCGTGTTTAAGTGTTTTTCTACCTTATTAGATCCTACTTGAGTATAGTTTCTGTACAACACTGATATTTCACTACCGGGAGCAAACCACCAAGAGTAGGAAAGGTCAAAATTCCAAGAGTTAAAATTTCGATCCTTATTCTTCACATAAGTGTCATTAGGTATTAAGTATCCGTTATCCTTTAAAGTAAAAAATTTATGATTTAAAGAATACGACCAATAATAACGTGCCGTTAAATTCAAGGTCATTCTGTTGTTGATTGCGTATTTCCCTACGATATCATTTACGGCTATTTCTCGATCACGTTCGGCGAATACTGCTCCATTATTATCAAAATCAACTAATCCTTGATCGTTGAATTTTTTGACATAATCTAATAAGTAGTAAATAGAAATTTTGTCATTGAATCTATATTTAGGACTTAGGGCAAATCCATAATTTGCTCGTCCTGTTTGGTTAAACTTAGTAAATTGAGGCTGAACAGCTATGGTAAATGGATGGTTGTCATTGGTAGTGAAATTGAAAATACTGTACACTTTTTCGGGAATAAAAACATTAATTCGGCCAAAGTCTCGGTAAAAATCAAAAGTTTTAAAAGGAGTAACTTCTAGAATAAATTCTAAATAATTATTTTTTAAGGTTGTCGCTTTTATTTCTGTTCCAATAGCTCCAGTTTGTAGTTTTCCCGTACTGTTTTCGATTTCCAAATTGGTATATTCATTTATTCGAAAAGTGTTGAAGGTTTTAGTTGGATTAACAATTCTATAACTTCCATTAGCATATATATTATGGTAATTAGTGTAGAAGATTAACCCAAGATCATTTACATCGTAATCTTTTGAGATGTATTTTCCGGCAAACATGTAGCGGTATTTCCCTCTTGTTTTTCTAAAATTTAATTGTGTTTTAAAGCCATTATAGTGTCCAAATTCATTGATGCTACTGTACTTAAAATCTCCAAATAAATTATAAGTATTCGCTTTAGTACTTAAGTCAAATAATAAGGCTGATACGTTAGCATCCCTAAAATCACCATTTCGCATGACGTTGGTGTTAATAAAAGAGACTGAGGAGTTTTGATTAAAGCGCTGATCTAAAACCACAATATTGTAATTAGCCAAAGGTTCAATTACTGCGCTTCTTGTTTCGTCAGTTACTGTATTTCTTATAGAAGCATTTGTTTTTTCGGTGATGGCATTCAAAAACCCAATTCCCAAGCCTTTTTCAGTTCGGCCTGATACTTTTACAGCGTTTAGGAGGTTTACAGTGCTAGGATATTGCGTTATTTCTTCATTAGCAAAGGTATCAGGTACTCTACTTGGTAACCCTCCAATTCTTCTCGAATAAAACAAATCACCTAAGTTAAATAAGTTGGTTCCTTCGGTGAAAAAAGGCCTATTTTCGTCTAGTTTTTGTTCAAATGGTTCTAAATTTAGAATGGCATTATCAAACTTGGTCTGCCCAAAATCAGGTACTAAAATAGCATCTAAGGTGAAGGCATCATTGATTCCGTATTTGATATCAAGTCCTGCTTTGATAGTCCTGTCTGATGTGGTTTTATCTTGTTGGTAATAGGCAGAAGTGTACGGAATAAAGAATAGACGTGTTGGCGTTTTTATGTCTTCAATTCCATTTAAAATCCCAGCTTGTACTAGTACAGAGCCAATTTTTGTATCGACATGATTCCAGGTAAATTTTTGGAAATTTCGTTTTATTTCTCTCATGAAATTTAATCCCCATACTTGTTTTTTTGCTCCGGAGAAACGCAAAGCGGCATACGGAATTTTCATTTCAACAACCCATCCAAAGTCGGTAATTTTTACTGAACTATCCCATATTGCATCCCATGAAAAATCTTCACCTCCTTCAGTAGCAATACAATCCATTTGTACCCCTGAAGCACTTACATAAAAACGAAAATCTTGTTGTCCATCATTAAAGCCGTTAATAGCCACTGAAAAATGATCAGAAACACCAAAAACATCTCTATTGGTTACTTCTCTTTGAATTTTACTAGGTTCATTGTCATATAAAATAGCAGAGATGTATATGGCATTATTGTCGTATAATACCTTTACTTCCGTTTTTTTATCATGGCTTATGGGTTTCCCATTATCAGGTTCATACATGATAAAATCAGTCGCTACTCCATTATTTAAAGCCCATGCTTCCTCGTCTATTTTAGCGTCAATAGTGATGCTCTCAGAAACAGGTTTAGCAATAAGTACTTTTTTCTGACAATTGGCGTTTATACTAAATAAAAGAAGTATCAGAAAGGTAAATGGGTATGATTTGTGCATAAATTAAGACTATGGTTAAGCAAAAATAACATTTTTAACACAACAAGCAAACTTAAATTCATTTTAAATGTACTATTTAGTTTACAAAAAATATATTAAAAAATCGAGTATCTTTTTTTATTAAACTTATTTTCGTATATTCGCAATCCCAATTCTACATCATAAAACAATTAAAATCAATGGTTTATAAATTATTTCCTACTGTACTTCTTGTTATTTTTTCATTATTTTTAAATACTGAACACGATGATGAATCACTAAATCGTAAAAAAACAGAAGCCGTTAATGTGATTAAAACGAGTGCTGACACCAGTGAAGAAGAAGTGTATAGTAATTTGAATCCAAATCATTTTTCTATGCCTAAATTAGAAAGTTTTACAGAGGCCTTAAAGGGTTTCTATCTGTTAAAAGAAAAAGGGTTAGTTCAAAAAAATATTCTTACGCTTATTGACTTTAGCTTGTCCTCGAATTCCAAAAGACTTTGGGTAATTGATTTAACTACCAATACAATTTTATACAATTCTTTAGTAGCTCATGGGCGAAATACGGGGGATGAATTTGCATCTAGTTTTTCAAACTCGGCCCAATCTTTTAAAAGCAGTCTTGGGTTTTACGCCACGGGAGAGATTTATACCGGAAAACATGGTAAATCTTTGAAGTTGGACGGATTGGAAAAAGGAATAAATAGTAATGCCAGAGAACGCGCTGTCGTTATTCATGGTGCTAACTATGTTTCGAATTCATTTATACAAAACAATAAAAGATTAGGGAGAAGTTTAGGTTGTCCTGCCATTCCAATGGAGTTGACCAACGAGATTATTCAAACAATAAAAGACAAATCTTGTCTATTTGTTTACTATCCTTCTGAGGCTTACAAAGTAGCTTCTAAATTAGTAATGTAAAAATTTATACTAAATAAAAACAAGATAGCCAATCAAAATTTTGATTGGCTATCTTGTTTTTGGGTACTTATGACTAGCTCATTTTTTTAAGTTCTTTCCTTAAAAAAAGGCGTAAGTTTATAACTAGTGATAGTCGATTGGTGCTTTTCTATTAGAAAAGTAAATAGGAGGATTATGATTTTAAGCCCATAGCTTGAATGATTAGATTTGTAAATGTGTAACAATGTAATTTTAAAATGGTTATGCTGAAACTTCAATTTTAACTGAAAATTTCATTAAAAAAATTTGTTTCCAAGCGAACTTATTATCTATATTTGCACCACAGTAATGCGAAAGTAGCTCAGTTGGTAGAGCTCCAGCCTTCCAAGCTGGTTGTCGCGAGTTCGAGCCTCGTCTTTCGCTCTTCAAAGCCGAAACGTTAAGTTTCGGCTTTTTTTTAGAACTTAGTAGCTTTTTTTAGGTTATAAATGGTTCTCAAAAAGTAAGTTTATTTTTTTTAAAAAAAACTTGTGTTGGTATAGATTAATTTATATATTTGCACCCTGTTAATGCGAAAGTAGCTCAGTTGGTAGAGCTCCAGCCTTCCAAGCTGGTTGTCGCGAGTTCGAGCCTCGTCTTTCGCTCTTAAAAGCCGAAACATATAAATGTTTCGGCTTTTTTATTTAATGGTACTCAGGTCACTTTCGTTTTCTATTTCTTCAGGAGTTTGATTTTGTCTAAATAATAGTGCTTTCAAATTCCCTTTTAAAAGAATCGTACTTCCTTTTACGTCTAACCAGCTTCCTTCTCTTAATCCTAGAACCGGAATAGAATTGTAGGCGTGAAATTCTTTAATTCTAGTCTCACGTGTTTCTCCCATGTGCTTCGATTGAAAATCAGGATCTAAATAATGAGCATTAATATTAAAAGGGATAAGCCCCATAGTTTGAAAACTTGGTGGATAAACAATAGGCATGTCGTTAGTGTTTTGCATGCTTAGTCCGCAAATCACACTTCCGGCACTAGTTCCTAAATAAGGAGTCCCGTTTTTAACGGCTTGACTAAGAATGGTAAGGATATTGTTTTTGTACAGTTCATTTACTAAAACAAATGTACTACCGCCACCTGTAAAAATGCCTTCGGCATTCTCAATTGCTGCGATCGGGTCTTTAAATTCATGAATGC
This sequence comes from uncultured Flavobacterium sp., assembly GCA_963924965.1. Taxonomy (GTDB): domain Bacteria; phylum Bacteroidota; class Bacteroidia; order Flavobacteriales; family Flavobacteriaceae; genus Flavobacterium. The sequence goes on along the minus strand of CAWURM010000052.1, from coordinate 11,895 downwards.
CTTTTACCGAAATATTTATTTTAGAAAAAGCAGCAGCTGCTTTGTCTGTATACTCCTCATGAGAAATACCGCTTGGTCTAGCATAAGGGATGAAAAGAATGGTTTTACAATTTTTGAAATGGATGCTTAATTCGGGTAATAGGTATTCTAAATACTCTCCTCCATGCAGCGTTGATGTGCTTGCAATAATTATATTTTTCATGTTTTTAGTAGATTTTATGCCTTAAAGGTAAGAAATCAGAGTCCCTTTTTACCGTGTTTTTTATTAACATTTTTTTACCAAGTCCTTAATAATTAATTTGGAACACATTAAGATACTTTTACATTTATAATTCATCAAGAGTAAAACAGATAGCATGCATAAATTGGTTTCTTTCTTTTTTTTAGTATTTGCATCAGCTGGATTTACTCAAGAATCAACTCCTCAGGAAATAAAAGGGAAGGTGAATGCTAACATGACTAATGTAGAAGGTATTTATGTTATAAATTTAAAAACAGAAAAATCAGCTATCACAGATATGCAAGGTTTTTTTTCGATAAAAGCTATTGCTGGAGATACTTTAATGTTTTCTTCGGTTCAATTCAAAGCATTGAAAGTTGCGTTAAAGGAAGAAAACTTTAATGGCAATTTGTTTTTTGTTAAAATGGTGCCTTTTATGAATCAACTCCAAGAAGTGGTAATAAAAAAATACGATAATATTAATGCTAGATCCTTTGGTATTATTCCAAGTAACCAAAAATCCTACACAGAGGCTGAACGTAAATATGCCACTGCAAGCTCTGGAAGTTTAAATCCGATGGGATTAGACCCATTGCTTAATTTTTTCAGTGGTCGTACAGCAATGCTAAAAAAAGAATTGCAAATAGAAAGGAAAGAATCCTATTTAGCACTGTTAGACGAGCTGTTTGATACGGATCAGTATATTGGTACATTTCATATACCAGTCAATTATATAAAGGGGTTTCAATATTTTGCCGTTGATAATGAAAAGTTCACGGTAATATTAGATCAAAAGAACAAAACTACCATCGCTTTTTTACTGGGTGAGTTGGCAGCAAAATATAATGAAATTTTAGCCTGTGAGAACAAATAGTACTTTTCTTCTTTTTATTTGTTGTCTTACTCAAACTGTCTTTGGTCAAATTCCCAAAGAGATAAGACTGCAAGGAAAAATTACCATTGACTCCGCTATTGTCGAAGGTGTGCAAATTATAAATTTGACAACAACTAAATCAACTTTTTCAAATAAAGAAGGCGTATTTTGGTTAATCGTAAAAGAAGGAGATCTTCTCGTTTTCTCGGCTTTTAATTTGGAAATATTCAATTTAAAAATTAGTAAAGAGCACGTAGTAGGAAAAGAGATTTTGGTTAAAATGAAACAAAAAAGCAATCAATTAGATGAGGTTGTGGTAAAAAGACAGTCAGATATAAACGCTAAAAAACTTGGTATAATTTCACAAAATCAAAAATCATATACTCCAGCCGAAAGAAAACTAAGGACCGCAGGTGATTTTAAACCTATCATGCTATTGGGTTTGTTGGGTGGTTCAATGCCGCTTGATCCGCTAATTAATAAAATAAATGGAAGAACAAAGCGCCTTAAAAAGGAACTTTTAGTGGAAGGTAAAGAGAATAGTATAAAAAAATTAGAATTTTATTTTGAGGAGATTTATTATACCAAACAATTAGAAATTCCGAGTCAGTATGTTAATGGGTTTAAATTCTATTTAATAGAAAACCCTATATTCGTTACTAAATTAAAAAATAATGATAAGCCTATGATGGTTTTTTTAATGATTGAGCTAGCAACAAAATACAAAGAAATAATAGCCTGTGAGGATTAATAGTACTTTATTGCTTTTTATTTTTTTATTTACTCAAATTATTGTTGGGCAAAGTACTGATGCAATACAAATTCAGGGCCGCATTAGTGCTGATTCTACAACTATAGAAGGAGTGAATATTGTTAATCTAACAACAAATCAAGCCACTATTTCATATCAAAATGGAGCGTTTCAACTCTATGTAAAAGAAGGCGATTTAGTTACCTTTTCTGCAGTAAATCTCGTAACTTTACGTAGAAGGATATCTAAGGATGATCTGGAAAGAAAAACTATTTCAATTACAATGGTAGCCAATAGTATTCCATTGCGAGAAGTGCTCGTCAATGAAAATACTCAAATCAATGCTGAAAATTTAGGAATCATACCCTACGGACAAAAAAAATATACTCCTGCCGAAAGAAAATTATATACTTCGAAATCGGGCTTTTTAGATCGACCCTTAAATTGGATATCAGGAAGAACGTCAATGCTTAAAAAAGAAGTAATTACAGAAAAGAAAGAAAAGTCACTGATTCGATTAGAATACTATTTTGAAGACCGTTATTATGTTGAAGTGTTGAAAATACCACAGGAATACATAAGAGGATTCCAGTATTATTGTGTAGAAGACAATGATCTTGAGGCGGCTTTAATTTCAAAAAACAAGACTTTAATTAAGTTCATAATCATTCCGTTGGCGGAAAAATATAATAAAATCATAGCAGATGAAAACTAAATTAAGTATCATAGTTTTAGGGTTATTTTTTCAAATTTGCTTCGCGCAAAATGAAGCTCGCAAACCTTTGCATGGACAAGTAATAAGCGATTCTTTATCGCTAGAGAGTGGTTATGTTTTGAATGTTAGTGCACAAACGCGCACTTTTATTAATAGAAATGGTCTTTTTGATATTTTGGCAAAACCAAAAGACACTTTGCTTTTCTCCAGTTTGGCCTTTCTCTCTAAAAAAATTGTGCTGACTGAAAAAAATTGCCAAGAACGACTTTTTGTTGTTCAGCTGGATGTCGTGAATAATGAATTAAAGGAGGTATTGGTCTCCAATGGGATAAAAATAAATGCACTAGCCGGTGGCTCTCAAAAAATGGTCGATAGAAAATTTGTTGATGATGAAAAATCCTCTCCAAGAAATCGCTTAATGCCTGCTGATGGGACAATTGAAAACGGAATGGATTTTGTTCGTATTTTTAAAGACCTTAAAAAAATTCTTAGAAAAAAAGAGGAAGTGAAAGAAGAATTTATCTCTGATGTAGCTTTTTCTGAGTATGTAAAAATGAATTTTAGTCCTAGTTTTTTTTCTAAAGATATACGTATCAAAGAGGATGAAGTGGAATTATTCTTGCTTTATTGTTCCAATGATTTGGATTCGAAAAAGTATTTGAAACCGGAGGACCGATTTATGCTAATGGATTTTTTAATAACTAAAAACAAAGAGTTTAAAAGAATTACTACTTTTGAAAAATGAAAAAAAGAAAATTATATATCTGTATCGCATTTTTATTTTTGACTCTATCTTCTTTTACTTTCCACAAATTTTTTATGGGAATTTATCAAGTTAACTATGCTCCCGAAAAGAAAATGCTGCAAATCACTTCTCGAATTTTCCTAGACGATTTAAATAAGGCGCTCGAAAAAAAATACAAACTGAAAAGCGTGCATATTGGTACAAATCAAGAAACAGCCGCAGACTTAGAGTTATTAAAAAAGTATCTTGACACAAACTTCTATCTGAAGGTCAACGGACAATTAAAACCAATTACGTTTTTAAGCAAAGAAGTAGATGATGATGTCTTAGTTTGTTATAGTAGTATCAAAGGAATTTCGAAGATCAATACTTTAGAAATATTTAATACCGTTTTAATGGATTGGAGCTCTGAGCAGCAAAACATTACACATATTACAGTGCTTGGTACGAAAAACAGCATCCTTTTTACAGAATCTTCAAGAAATGGAATGTTAAAATATTAATAAAAGAACTGTTTTTTATTTAAAATTATTATTTTCACAAATTGAAACTACTAGCGTTTTATTTATGAAAAAAATTTCTTTACTCCTTCTTCTTCCCGCACTTATTTTTGCGCAAGAAAAAACAACTACAGTAGCTCCTAAACAAACTGGGAAATACGACACGAACAAGTTTAGTCAAATGTATGACTTATTGGCAACACCCAATATGTTTCGTAATGCGGCCGGTGCACCAGGACCTGCTTATTATCAACAACAAGCCGATTATAAAATTGACATTGAGTTGGATGATAAAAACTCTAAGTTAATGGGTTCTGAAACCATTACTTATTTTAATAATTCTCCAGATAATTTAGAATATTTATGGGTTCAATTAGACCAAAATCAATCTGCTAAAGACTCAGAATCTCCATTGGCAGAAAGTGAAAGAATAACGCAAACTTTTCCAGCATCTGGTTTTTCAGAAAAATTTTTGAAAAAAGATTTAGACCGTGGATTCAATATTGAATATGTAAAAGATGCCAAGGGAAATTCGATGACCTACAACATCAATCATACCATGATGAGAATCGATTTAGCTGCGCCGATGAAGCCGGGTACATCTATTTCATTTTCGGTAAAATGGTGGTATAACATCAATAATTATCAAAAAGAAGGAGGTCGTTCAGGCTATGAACTATTTGAAAAGGAAGGGAATAAGATATATGTTATTGCTCAATTCTACCCTAGAATGGCCGTTTACAATGATGTAGAGGGATGGCAAAACATGCAATTTTGGGGTGGTGGAGAATTTGCTTTGCCTTTTGGAAATTTTGATGTAAATATCACAGTTCCTGCAGATCACGTAATGGAAGCGACAGGTGATTTGACGAATAGAAGTGAAGTGTTTACTCCAACTCAAGTAAAAAGATGGGAACTAGCACAAAAAACATTCGACAAACCAGTTGTTATTGTGACTCAAGCAGAAGCAGAAGCAGCCGAAAAAGGATTTTCAAACAAGAAAAAAACATGGAAATTTAGTGCGAAAAACGTAAGAGATTTTGGTATCGCAACTTCAAGAAAATTCATTCTTGATGCGATGGCGGTACAATTAAGTAGTAAAACGGCTATGGCTGTTTCTATCTACCCAAAAGAGGCAAACCCACTTTGGGGAGAAACATCAACAGTAACTGTGGCTCATACTTTAAAAAGTTATTCATCACACACATTTGACTACCCTTACCCAAAAGCGGTTTCTGTTTCGGCGGAAGACCAAGGAATGGAGTATCCAATGATTTGCTGGAACTTTGGACGTCCTGATGAAAAAGGAGTGACAAGTGAGCAGACTAAAAACGGAATGATGGGAGTGGTAATTCATGAGGTAGGACACAACTTTTTCCCAATGATTGTAAACTCTGATGAGCGTCAATGGACTTGGATGGATGAAGGTTTAAATTCATTTATGGAATTCATGGCAGAGCAAGAATTAGGGACAAATTTCCCTTCAAGAAGAGGCCCTGCAAAAAATATTGTTCCTTATATGAGTGGTGACCAAAAGTTTTTAGAGCCTATCATGTCTAATTCAGAGGGGATCATTCAATTTGGGAACAATGCTTACGGAAAACCAGCTACAGGTTTAAATATCCTTAGAGAAACCATTATGGGTAGAGAATTGTTTGACTATGCTTTTAAAGTATATGCAAACCGTTGGAAATTCAAGCACCCTACACCAGAAGATTTCTTTAGAACAATGGAGGACGCATCTGCTGTTGATTTAGATTGGTTCTTTAGAGGATGGTTTTATTCTACGGATTTTGTAGATATTGGTATCAGCAACGTAAAACAATATTATGTTACGGAAACGCCAACAACTGCATTGAAAAACGCTAAAGTAAGACGTGGACGTTTTGGAGTAGATAATGGTCCATTTGTCTATTTGGTAGAAGGAGAAAATGCTGAATTAAAATCGAACGACAAAAAGGCATTAAAAATAGAGGAAGTAAAATTACTTTCTGATTATGTAAACACGCTTAGTCCGGAAGAAAGAGGAACTTTAAATTCACCAAAATACTTTTATGAGGTAGAGTTTAATAAACCGGGCGGTATGATTATGCCTATTCTAGTTGAAATAACGTATGAAGATGGAACGGTGGATAATTACAAATATCCAGCGCAAATTTGGAGAAAAAATAATGATACTGCTAAGAAGGTATACGCTACTGAAAAAGCAATCAAAAAAATCCAGATAGATCCAAAACTAGAAACAGCTGATATCGATGTAACCAATAACACTTGGCCAAAAGAAGAAGCAAAATCTAAATTTGACTAAGCAAACTATAACAAAAAGACTCATTTATGAGTCTTTTTTTTTATGACAAATTTAAAAGAGTCGGAATCAAAAATTGGTATATTTGCAGTATTAAAATGTAAAAAATATGTTTGGTATAGGAGGAGGAGAGTTAGTTTTTATCATGTTTATTGTACTCATGCTTTTTGGTTCAGACAAAGTGCCAGAAATGGCGCGTACTATGGGTAAAGCTATGGCACAACTAAAAAATGCAACAAACGATATTAAAAGTGAAATTCAAAAAGGAGCGGAGGCTAATGGACTTGATGCTAAATCGTTGTCGGATATGACAGGGGGGATCAACTCACAAATCAATAAAGTAAAAGAAGATCTTTTGGGTGATACTGTTACTCAAGCTACTAAAATAAAAACAGATCTTTTATCTGATTCTGTTACACAAGCCACTGCCGTAAAGGAAGATATTGAAGACATCACAGGACCAGTTAAACGTCAAAAATAATGGTTGAAAAAGTATTGTCTTTAGATACTCAATTACTAGTTTATTTAAATAGCTTGGGCTCTCCTCGATACGATGGATTGTGGTTGTTAATAACAAAACAACTCAATTGGTTGCCTTTATTTTTAGTGCTGTTGTATGTGATTTTTAAAAAATTGGGAACTAAGCAAACCTTGTATTTACTGCTGTTTGTTGCTGTTTTATTAACTTTTACAGATCAAGTGACTAATCTGTTTAAAAATGGTTTTCAACGACTGCGACCATGCAATAACCCTGAAATAAACACTATAATTAGAGTAGTGAAGAAAAGTAATTCCTATAGTTTCTTTTCCGGCCATGCCGCTAATAGTATGGCAGTAGCAACTCTTATTTATTTCATAATGCGTAAGTATTCTAGCTATTTTGTCTTGCTATTTTTATGGCCTCTAATTTTTGCATACAGTCGTATTTATTTAGGATTGCATTATCCATTAGACATTTTATGCGGCTATCTTTTTGGGATAATTTCAGGATTTTTAGCCTCTATTCTTTACAAAAAAGCACAAAATAAATACTTCCCAGTTTAATTTTAAGGAGCTATTCCAGCTGTATATTTCAATCTTCTGGTAAAAATAATTTTTCAATTACAATAAAGGAGCTTCCGTTGGTCGCTCTTTTTTGTTTAGAAAAATAATATTTTTATCCATAAGGATTTTCATTTCCATCTGGGCTATCTACTCTGGAAAAGCGAAAAAGTAATTGTATTTAAAGAACTCGGCTAACCGTCAATCCATCACGAATAGGTAGTAAAACAGTTTCTACTCGTGGATCATTTTTTAATAAGGCGTTATAATCTAATAGTACTTTAGTGCTAATGTCTTTTGGATTCAAAGGCTCTAATACTTTACCGCTCCATAAAACATTATCAGATAATATAATTCCGCCTTTATTCATTTTTGGAACAATCAGTTCAAAATAATTAATGTAGTTTTCTTTGTCAGCGTCTATAAAAACCAAATCAAATTTCACTTCTAAGTCTGGAATGATAGCCGTTGCTTCCCCAAGATGCTGGACAATTTGTTTACCCCAAGGGGATTTGTCAAAGTGTTTGCGTTGGAAATCAACAAGCTCCTCTTTGATGTCTATAGTATGTAGAACTCCGCCTTCCTGCATTCCTTCACACAAACACAAAGCCGAATATCCAGTGTAAGTACCAATTTCAAGAATGTTTACGGGACGAATTAATTTGGCCAGCATACTCAAAACTCTTCCTTGAAAATGACCACTAAGCATGCGTGGCAAAAGAATTTTTTGATAGGTTTCTTTATTTAAAGCCGCTAGTAGTTCAGGTTCTTTTTCAGAGTGTTGCTCTATATAATCCTCTAATTCTTGTGAAATGAAATGCATTTTTGAAATTTTTGTCAAAGTTATTAAATTATCAAAACAACACACGAGCATTTTTTCGAATTGATGAAATAAATAAACAAATAGTCATTAAATTTGCAGCATGCAAATCGAGAAAAAAGACATACGAGCAGTATCTAAAGATCAATTACGCGAATTTTTTGTAACCAGTGGTGACAAAGCGTTTCGTGGAAATCAAGTATATGAATGGTTGTGGAGTAAAGGAGCACATAGTTTTGAGGATATGACCAATATCTCCAAAGAAACACGCGCTATGCTAGAAAGTAATTTTGTAATTAACCATATCAAAGTAGATACTATGCAACGTTCAGAAGACGGCACGGTAAAAAATGCCGTTCGTTTACATGATGGTTTAGTGGTAGAATCTGTTTTAATCCCAACAAATACAAGAACAACTGCTTGTGTTTCTAGTCAGGTAGGTTGTAGTTTAGATTGTAATTTTTGCGCAACAGCGCGATTAAAAAGAATGCGAAACTTAGAACCTGCCGAAATTTATGATCAGGTTTTAGCTATAGATAAAGAGAGTCGTTTGTATCACAATCATCCGCTATCTAATATTGTTTTCATGGGGATGGGCGAGCCATTGATGAATTATAATAATGTGATGAAAGCAATCGAAATGATTACTTCTGAAGAAGGTTTGGGAATGTCACCTAAACGTATTATGGTTTCAACCTCAGGAGTGCCTAAAATGATTAAAAAATTAGCCGATGACGATGTGAAATTCAAGTTGGCGGTTTCTTTACATTCTGCTATTGATGAAATTCGAGCCCGAATCATGCCTTTTAGTGCTAATTTTCCTTTAGCTGATTTGCGTGAATCATTAGAATATTGGTATCGAAAGACGAAGAGTAAAGTGTCGTACGAATATGTAGTTTGGAAAGATATCAATGACAACAAAGAATCGATTGATGCATTAGTTAAATTTTGTAAATATGTTCCCTGTAAAGTTAACTTGATTGAATACAACCCAATAGACGATGGCGAATTTCAGCAAGCCTCCGAAGAAGCTACAAATGCCTATATAAAAGCGTTAGAAGCAAGCGGAATTGTGGTTAAAGTGCGAAGAAGTAGAGGGAAAGATATTGATGCCGCCTGCGGACAATTGGCCAATAAAGAAGCATAAAAAAAGGAGTTCGTTTTGAACTCCTTTTTTTATTTAATTGACATCATAATTATTTTCCTAGCGTGATTTGAGTAGCGGCAGCACCATCTTTAGAAAGCATCGCTACGTTGTCACAATCTCCAGTTCCGTAATCAATAATAGCATAATGAGAGTTATTTGATAATTTTAATTTACCAGAAACCGGGAATGGCATGGGTGGTTGTGAAAAATTACACGCGGTTTTATGTATTAAAGGCGTTGTAGGCTCAATCAAAGAAGTAAAAATTACACCTTTAGGATTCGTAGTCGTCAATGTTCCATACGTGGAGTAGATATCGTCTGTAGGGCTTAATCTCGTTAAAAAGCCCGCAGTCATTTCTCGAGTACGAGAACCATTTCTGGTAAAAACTCCTGCAGAGGTAGTTAATGTCATCCCAGTTACACTAAATGTAGTTTTTGGGCGTAAGGTTGTTCCATCCCCGATCATTTCTCTAGACCAAGTTGCAATACCCTCAAGTTTATTTTCATTGATGTGAAATTCTTTGAAGGTTACCGTCATTGTTTTTGGAAAGGTAGTTCCTCTAGTACGAGTTAAAATAATTTGCCCCTTTAAGGTACGTCCTCTAAACACGCATACAGTAGTAGCTGTCCCAAAGGTGATTGTAATTTTTCTCACTAAATCAGTGGAGCCTAAATCGCTGACCGTAGCACAATCCGGTAAAATAGAAAAATAATTTCCTGCTATCTTACCAGTAGGTGATCCTTCGCTTACTTCATATTGGTTATCGACAATTAGCGTAACATCATCTACGGCGTTATCCATACTTTGAGTTTCAGCGACGTCATTGCTACTTACTACAGCTTCTGCTGGTGCTGTATTCGAGTCCTGTGTGCAACTATTTAATGCAAAAAGACTCAACATTATTCCAAATACTAATTTTTTTGTTTTCATAACGGATTGGGTTTTTGATAGGTTAATTATTATTAGGTATAATTGGGGCTCAATTATAGTTTAAAATTACAAAAATATCTCTTACAAAGTACAGATAGTTAGAGGATTGCCTTTGTTTTTTTTAAAATGATGGAACATAATGGCAGAAATAAGTTGATAATCGTTTTAAGGTATATTTTATTAAAGTGAAGACTTCTTTATATTTATTAAAAAACGTAACTTTGAGAACTAAATGAATGTCACTTCTCAAATAAAACAGCCCATCTTTAAAGAAATGGAACTTTTTGAAAAAAAGTTCTACGAATCGATGACCTCGCAAGTGGCTTTGTTGAACAGAATCACTTATTATATAGTGAATCGAAAAGGGAAGCAAATGCGTCCCATGTTCGTTTTCCTGACCGCTAAGATGGTTTCTGCAGGAATTGTGAATGAAAGAACCTATCGTGGAGCCTGTGTTATTGAGCTAATTCATACCGCAACTTTGGTACATGATGACGTAGTGGATGATAGTAATCGTCGCCGTGGCTTTTTCTCTATCAATGCACTTTGGAAAAATAAAATTGCAGTACTTGTTGGGGATTATTTACTTTCAAAAGGGTTGTTGCTTTCTATCGACAACGGTGATTTTGATTTATTGAAAATAATTTCAATCGCAGTTCGTGAAATGAGCGAAGGTGAATTACTGCAAATAGAAAAAGCAAGAAGGCTTGATATCACAGAAGATATATATTACGAAATCATACGAAAAAAAACGGCAACACTTATTGCCGCCTGTTGCGCTCTTGGCGCAAAATCAGTGATTGAGGATGAGATTCAAGTAGAGAATATGAGAAAGTTTGGAGAGCTGATCGGAATGGCGTTCCAAATTAAAGATGATTTGTTTGATTATACTGATGATGCGATTGGGAAACCAACAGGTATCGATATCAAGGAGCAAAAAATGACTTTACCATTAATTCATGTTCTAAATACCTGCACTTCTAAGGAAAAGTCATGGTTGATCAATTCGATTAAAAATCACAACAAAGACAAAAGGCGTGTTAAAGAAGTTATTGCTTTTGTAAAAAACAATGACGGTTTACTTTATGCCGAAAATAAAATGCTTGAATTTCAACAAGAAGCACTTTTGTTATTAGAAAATTATCCTACTTCAGATTTTAAAGATGCCTTAATCTTGATGGTGAATTATGTAATTGAAAGAAAAAAATAATTCGTTAGCCAGAAAAAAAGACAATTATAAAATTATTTCAAGTACGATCTAAACCCACTGTTTAAGTCTAATACGGTTAAACAAAATAATGTTTCATTAGGTGTTCGTTTTGATTTTAATTAAAAACGAATTATAGTTGATTACCAAGTACATTACTCCACTTTAGTAAAATTGAGTAATGTGCTATGGTTTTTAATCTTTTTATATTGCTTCTATTATTTTTGCTTTGTTTACTAGATCTACTACATTTGTAACGTTTAGCTTTATTAATAATCTTAACTTAAAAGCGCTTATCGTTTTTTCGTTTAGGCTTAAAATAGCTGCAATTTCATGATTCTTTTTACCGGCACTTAAATACCGTAAAACTTCTACTTCTCTATTGGAAAGTTTTCGATGTAGTCGTTCCCCTTTATTTTGTTTCGCTATTAGTGATAGATTTGTTTTTATAGTTTCATTCATGATAATCTCTCCCTGATTAACTTTAACGATAACATTTCTTAGATATTCTAGTTTTTCTGTTTGAGAAACATATCCAGAGACTCCTGCTTTAATCGCGTTTGGCGCATAAATTTTCTCAGAAAGGCCAGTGAAAATAATAATTTTTGTTCTTGGATGTTTTTTTAAAATTGTTTTGAT
>CAWURM010000051.1:0-34913 GCA_963924965.1 uncultured Flavobacterium sp. | reverse complement strand
TTTAAACAAACAGATGCTGATGTGACTAGTTTTGATGGTGGCTATGGTTCGGCTTACCTTGCAAAGATGGTAGGACAGAAAAAAGCACGTGAAATCTTTTTCTTAGGTCGTAATTATTCGGCTCAAGAGGCTTATGAAATGGGAATGGTTAATGCTGTTATTCCGCATGACGAATTAGAAGATACCGCTTATGAATGGGCACAAGAAATATTAGGAAAATCTCCTATGGCCATCAAAATGCTAAAATTCGCCATGAACCTTACCGATGATGGTATGGTAGGTCAACAAGTTTTTGCTGGTGAAGCTACTCGTTTAGCCTATATGACCGAAGAAGCTAAGGAAGGTAGAAATGCCTTTTTGGAAAAAAGAAAGCCTAATTTTGAAAAAAAATGGTTGCCATAAAAAAGGTTTCATGTTTAAAGTTTCATGTTGTTGAACATGAAACCTTACACTTTTTAAATCTTTAAACTTTAAACAAAAATAAATGAAACATTGGATCGAAGCTGCCCGTTTACGAACATTGCCTTTATCGGTATCGGGAATCATCGTAGGAAGTATGTACGCCCTAGCGAACTCAACAGATAATGAACTTACACCTACGGATGTTTTTAATTGGAGACTTTTTGCTTTTGCGATTTTAACAACGCTTGGATTACAAATCTTATCTAATTTTGCCAATGATTATGGTGATGGCGTAAAAGGAACCGATAATGAAAATCGTGTGGGACCAAAACGCGCCTTGCAATCTGGAGTAATTTCACCGCAGGCCATGAAGCAAGCGATTATATTGACTTCGGTGCTTACTTTATTTTCGGCGATGTTATTGATTTATTTTGCATTTGGAGATACTAATTTCTATTATTCTATTTTCTATTTACTATTGGGGATTTTAGCAATAGCTTCGGCGATTCGCTACACTGTAGGTCGCAAAGCATATGGTTATCGAGGTTTAGGAGATGTTTTTGTATTTATTTTTTTTGGATTAGTTAGTACATTAGGTGTGAATTTTTTGTATTCCAAACAAATCGATTTTATATTATTTCTACCTGCGATCGCTATTGGATTATTGAGTGTTGGTGTGTTGAATTTGAATAATATGAGAGACGAAGCTTCTGATAAAAAATCCAATAAAAACACCATTGTTGTTAAAATTGGCGCTGCTAAAGCTAAGATTTATCACTATTTTTTGATTATCACTGCAATGATTTGTGTTTTGGTTTTCGCCATTTTATTTGATTACAACAGGGATCAAGATCCAGGAGTGTTCAATTTTGATTTATACTTTTTTTTACTTGCGTATATTCCTTTAACCAAGCATTTAATTAATGTGTATAAAAACCAAGATCCTAGATTATTAGATCCTGAATTGAAAAAATTAGCACTGAGTACATTCGCTCTTTCAATCTTACTTTCATTAAGTATGATTTACTTTTTTTCGGATATAATTGTCAATACATTTTTGGGTGGTAGATAAAAAATAATTACTATGAAAATCACATATTACGGACACGCATCGTTAGGAATCAAAGTAGGAGGAAAACACATTGTAGTGGATCCTTTCATAACTGCAAATCCATTAGCAGCACACATTGATATTGAATCAATAAAAGCAGATTATATTTTGTTAACACATGCGCACGGAGATCATATTTTAGATGTGGAAACCATTGCAAAGAGAACTGGCGCAGTTATTGTTTCTAATGCTGAAATCGCGGGCTATTATGCAAATAAAGGATTTACATCACATCCTATGAACCACGGCGGAAGCTGGAGTTTTGATTTTGGAAAGGTGAAATATGTAAATGCGATTCATTCGAGCTCTTTTCCTGACGGTACTTATGGAGGTAATCCGGGCGGTTTTGTAATTGAGGGCGAACATAAAAATATTTATATCGCTGGTGATACTGCTTTGACTATGGATATGAAATTGATCCCTATGCGAACCAAGTTAGACCTAGCCATCCTGCCTATTGGAGATAATTTCACTATGGATGTTGAGGACGCTATCATCGCATCAGACTTTTTAGATTGCGATAAAATCCTAGGCTATCATTATGATACCTTTGGTTACATTAAAATAGAACATAAAGAAAGCATTCAAAAGTTTTTCAATAAAGGAAAAGACTTGATGCTTTTAGAGATAGGAGATAGCATTGAATTATAGTTTTATTAGGGAGCTATTTACTACGTCAGTTCACTTCGCTACTGTCTAGCTGTATGTTTCCATCTTATTTGCCGAAATCAGGCAGATAAGGATTTCCACGTCCATCATGGCTATGGACCGTTATATTAAATAAACTAAAAGTGAAAAAAAGTATTCTATTGCTATTGATTAGCATTTTTTATCAGTCGGTATTGGCTCAAAAAGAAGGGTATTGGGACAAAGATCGAGCAACTACTAAGGAAATTACAGTTTCGGCTAGGGATAAAATTATTGTCAAAACAGACGATTTTCCAGTAGGAACTACTGAGTTAATTTATCGAATCACCATTCTTGACGAAAATCAGCAATTGGCGGGAAGCTTAGTTTCTCTTTTAAAAGCTATTCCAGACCCAACAGGAATTAGTCAAGGATCGGCGGGAGCGGTGTTCATCTTGTCTAAAATTTCAGGTAGTGATAAATGCAAATACTCAGTTTTTTCGTCGAATGAATTGGCTTTAGCGTATCAAAAAGAAGACAAAACAGACAAAGCCTGTGTGAATCAAGAAACACCTTTGAGCAAAGACGCGAGACGGTTGTCTATTGATAAGTCAAGCTGTTTGCAGTCTAATACGTCTAATTTATGGTTTGGTTTCGAAAGTGCCAATTGGATCATGAAACAAAAAATTATTCTTGAAGTAGTGCCTTGGGTAGATACGAAACTAAGTAGGGGATGGACATTAGAAAACAGAAAATATATCATCAATCAATGTAAAACATCAGCTTTGGCTAGGAAACTAACCAATTCAGATGATTTTTGTATTTGCATTGAAGAAAAAATTCAAAATCAGTATAAGTTTCAAGAGTTTCAGAAACTGCTTGCCATGGAGCAATCTAAGGCATACAAAGATTTTGGGAATAGTTGTTTTAATGAAATAAACGGATCTAAAGGGGTTGTTGATAATTTACGAACACAAGCCTCTAATTTTATTAAAAAAGGCGATTATGGCAATGCCATTGCGCAATACAATACAATTATTAATGAGGGCAAAGCAACTGCATTGGATTATAATGGATTAGGATATACTTATCTGATAACAAAACAATACGGCAAAGCAATTAAATCATTAAACGAAGGGGAGAAGCTTGATAACACGGAGTTGTTAGTGAAACTTAATTTGGCTCATGCCTATTTGTTAAAAGACGACTATAGAGCTGCTAAGTCGATTTATAAAGAATACCAAACCCAAAATGTAACGGATAGTTTGAGTTGGATTCAAAAAATCAAAAGTGATTTTACTGCCTTTAAAAAACTAGGATTGCCATCGGATAATTTTGAGAGAATTTTGAAATTAATTGAGCGATAGTAACTGTAAATAGAGGGCAAAGGATTTTTGATTAGGCAAATTAAATTCGAAACAGGGAAATTTATAAATAAAAAAAATATGAAAACAACAATTTTAATCACACGTTATTTTGGTTTGTTTATTTTAGTAGTGGGTGTTTTTCTAAATATAAAAATGTTTTATTTGGGTGAAATGCCAACATACATGTTCTCTATTTTATGTTTTTTTGGAGTTGTATTAATTGGTATTTCGTATTTGATGAAACCAAAAGCGTAATGCAATAAAAGCAAATCAATTCTAATGACTCACTACCTATAAAATGAAAGCTACTTACCACAAATACCTCCTCGATTTTAAACGCCCATCAGGGACTTCTCGTGGTGTTTTAACACAGAAAGAAACTTGGTTTATTGTTCTTGAAAAGGACGGTAAAAAAGGAATAGGAGAGTGTGGTATTTTGCGGGGTTTAAGTGTTGATGATCGACCAGATTATAAAGCCAAATTAAAGTGGACTTGCGAGAATATTCATCTTGGAAAAGACCAGCTTTGGGATGCTTTAATCGAGTTTCCATCGATACAATTTGGTGTCGAAATGGCCTTTCAATCTTTGTTAAGTGAAACGCCTTTTGAATTGTTTTCCTCTGAGTTTACCACGGGTCAAAAATCAATTCCTATTAATGGGCTTGTTTGGATGGGAGATTCGTCTTTTATGAGGGAGCAAATAGAGGAAAAACTAGCACAAGGATTCAATTGTATAAAACTGAAAATTGGAGCTATAGATTTCGATAAAGAATTAGAATTATTAGCTTTTATTAGGGCTAATTTTAGTCCTGATCAAATAGAAATACGGGTAGATGCTAACGGTGCTTTTGATTCAAAAGAAGCTTTAGATAAAATAACTCAATTATCTGAATTTAAATTACATAGTATAGAGCAACCAATTCAAAAAAACAACACTGACAGGATGGCAGAACTGTGTAGAAACACTCCTTTACCTATTGCTTTAGATGAAGAACTGATAGGTGTGTTTTCATTCGAAGATAAAGAGCAATTATTGCTAAAAGTAAGGCCTCAATACATCATTTTGAAACCTAGTTTTATTGGTGGTTTTAAAGGAACTCAGGAGTGGATTTTATTAGCTGAAAAGTATCAAATTGGTTGGTGGATTACTTCTGCTTTAGAAAGTAATATTGGCTTAAATGCCATTGCGCAATGGACTTTTTTACAGCATAGTTTGATGCCGCAAGGATTAGGTACTGGAGCCCTTTATACTAATAATTTTGACTGTCCATTGCAGGTTCGTCAAGGACAATTATGGTATGATAGAAAGATAGAATGGGACTTTAATTTTGACCAATTAGCAACGGTTTAATATACACGTTTTGGTGTTTATTAAACCGATTGTAATTTTGCGTTTCCAATCTTAAATTTACTGCATTTTTTTTGCAAATTTCCCTATCGTCATTCCTTGTACTAGGATAGAAAAACAAACAATTACGTAAGTAATAGTTACCCAAATATCTTTATTATATTCCGGATTAATTGATAATGCTAATGCAATTGAAATTCCACCTCGTAATCCACCCCAAGTTAAAATCAAGATCGTTTTTTGGGTGATTCTCTCTTTTAATCGGACTGCGATTGAAGGAATGTAAACAGAAACATATCGCGTTATTAAAGTGATAAATAAGATTATAATCGCTGCAAAAAGTATTTTTTGATTGGTTTGGATAATTAATAATTCCAAGCCTATTAAGACAAAAAGTAGCGCATTTAATATTTCATCAATCAGTTCCCAGAATTTATCGACATACTCAGCAGTGATATCAGACATTCCAAGACTTTTTCCATGGTTTCCAGTAATTAGTCCGGCAGCTACCATGGCTAAAGGCCCCGATACATGTGTGTAATGCGCTAATGTATAACCACCCATAACAATAGCTAGTGTGATTAAAACTTCAACCTGGTAATTATCAATGCTGGCAATCAATTTATAGCCTATATATCCTATTATAATACCTAAAACTAAACCACCTACTGCTTCTTGCCCAAAAAGCATTAATATGCTACTCATATTTAAATCGGCACCGGGTTTAGCTAATTGTAGGATCGTTATAAAAACAACTACAGCCACACCATCATTAAACAGCGATTCTCCTGCAATTTTTGTTTCCAATGACTTCGATACCCCTGCGCTTTTCAAAATGCTTAAAACGGCAATAGGATCAGTTGGAGATATCAAAGCGCCAAAAAGCATCGCGTGTATTAATTCTACTTGAATTCCCATATAATTCAATAAGTAATAAGAAGCGAAACCAATGATGAAAGTACTAATGAGGACACTGAAGGTAGAAAATAATAGAATACTAAGTTTCTCATTATTCAAATCTTTGAATTTGATATGAATGGCGCCAGCAAAAAGCATGAAACTTAACATCACTTCTAGTAATAATTCACTAAAATTGATGCTGTCCATTTTTAATGCAATATCTTCTTTAAACGATGGAAAGTAATAGCCCATCAATAATATAATGAAAGAAAAGACTAGTGAAACTAGCATTAAGCCAATAGCGTTGGGAAGTTTTAAGATTCTGAAATTGATATAGGCAAATCCTGCTGATAATACAATTAGTATTGAAAAAAGATGAAATACGTCCATTATTGGTTTTTGATATTGATGTTAAAGTCGGGTGCTTGTACTAAGTGAAATGTAGCCGAAGCCATTTTTACTTCGCCATTTGTTGATTCAATTTGTGTTAAAATTTTTGTGAATAAAGCAGTTTTAGTTAGTCTTCTCCTTTTATAACCTACCACATAACGAAGTGTATATTCGGCCCAGTTGTCATTGGCGACTAAAGAGACCATAGGTTCTGTTTGAGCATCTTCTAAACGGTATTTATTTTGCAAGGAATGCCATTTTTCTTTAGAAGTTACTGTGAGATCACCGGCTACTTCAATACCCGCATTTAGTATTATGTCTTTGGCTTTGTCGTAATTACTTCCATATTGAATAGGGATCTTAATTTCGTCCCATAAAAAAGGAAAATCTCCTGAATAATTAAATACCGGTTCTTTAAAAACATAACTGTTGGCAATTAAGACAATTCTTCCGTTGTATAAATCTCCGTCCACCCATTGTCCTGTTTCCATGATTGTAGTACGTAATACTCCAATATCCATTACATCTCCTTTTATACCTCCTAATTGTACACGATCTCCTGTATTATAAAAACCTCCAAACATGATCGCTAACCAACCCGCAAACGAGGCTATGACTTCTTGTAAGGCAAAAGCAATTCCCGCTCCTGCAACTCCTAAAGCAACGGTAAAACCACCTAATTTATCACTAAAAATGACCGTGAGAAAAATAACGGTTATCAAATATCCAACAAAGGTGCTGAACTTTTTGGCTCTGTACCGGTTGTCGTTGTCTTTGATTTTTGAAAATAGTTTTTTTTGTACCGCATTTATAAGCATCCAAATGACAGCCACCCCAACAAGAAAAGTAACAATTTTCCCAACGGTTGGATTGTATAAATATTCTTGTATTTGCTCTTCCATTTTTCTACTGGTTTAAGTGTACTACTCTTTGCGGAAATGGTATGGTGATCTTGTTTTGTTTGAAAAGTTCAAAAATTTTAATTCTCATTTCACTTTTTATATTTTCCACTCTAAAGACATCTTCAGACCAGAATATAATCGAGAAGTTTAGCGATGAATCTCCAAAATCTGTGAATCTAACAAATGGACTAGGATCTTTCAATATGCCGTTTTGACTATCAACTGCTTCTTTTAATACTTGCATTACTTGAGTTACATCTGAGGAGTAATCTACTCCTACATTGACTTCAAATCGAGAAGCTAAATCATTATGAGTCCAATTGATTAATTGATGCGTCGTTAAGCTAGAATTAGGAAGAATAATGTATTTATCATCCCGTGTTAAAACGGTTGTCGTTCTTAAATTAATTTCTTTTACGATACAAATAAGTCCATCCGCTTCAATGACATCATTAACCTTAACAGATGAATCAACCAAAAGAATAATTCCAGAAACAAAATCACTAAAAAGATTTTGAAGACCTAATCCAATTCCCACAAGTAGTGCAGCAGAACCAGCTACTAAAACCGATAAATTAAAACCAAATAGTTGTAATCCACTAATAATAGAAATTACAATAATCAAATATCGAACTAAGCTATAGATGGAGTATTTTTTGGCAACATCGATTTTATCAATTTTGTAAATGGTTTTTTTTATAATTTTTAAAAAAAGACCAATTATGATAAAAAAGACAAACAGTTTTATAATACTAATGACTTTAATGTTAAATTCTCCATCTTCAAAAATGGTATAATTGAGTAAATCTTTCATGTACTTTAGTTGATTGAATTAAAAGCGGATTTATTAAAGTTACATAATTAATCGCACCCCGCCAAGTTCAGATACTCTATAAGAAAAACGATTTCCAGGTGAACCTATAAACATAAAGTTTTTAGGAATATTCCACTTTGTAGACAATTCATCAATAATTTCAGGTCCAAACACTCCCTCGAGTTCAATGAATTCGATATCAATTTCTGGATATGCACGGTCCAAAACTTTAAGATCTTTGATTAGTAATTCATTGTTTTCACCTTCACGCTTTACATTGACAATTTTTAATTTTTTGGTTGTTTCGTTATTCTGGACATATTGCATCACTTTATTGATAATAGCGACGTCATCCCCTTTAGTAAAAAACACCAATTCTTGGGAATTAATTTTTAAATTCATTTTTAATAAATAGCGATTACTAAAAATCACCATTTTTCGCAAGGGTTTATAAAAATATTCTAAAGCCTCAATCAATACTTTAATTAGGAACGATCTATTTAACATGATCGCAATGAATCCTAAGGAAGGAACTAGGTATTTGATAAAAGTGTAGAAGGAATCAACATTAAGTTGAACATTTCCTATAAATGCAGCTATAATAAGTGAAACGGCAAAAACCACTGCAATTCCCCTTGCTTTCTCCGGTCTTGGTAATTTTTTACGTTTGAATTTTAATAATAAATTTCCAATTCCAAACAGTCCCATTACCGCCAAGAATGAAAAGGTGTACACACCGGCTAAAGCGATAAGATTACCAGCAGTTACAAATAAAACGGATACACATAAAATAAGAAAGCTGATGATTATTCTGTAATTAGAACCACGTTTATTTTGTTTCAAGAAGTAATTTGGCAAAATACGATCTAAGGTCATACGGTTTAGCAATCCTGAAACCCCAACAAATGAAGTTAAAACAGCTCCGCATAACACTAAAACAGCATCAATTGAAATTAAGTATGCTAACCAAGAACCACCTGTAGTATGTCCTAAATAAGCCAATAATGATTCTTGATGTTCTCCTACCTCTGCAAGTGGGATAATACAAATTAATAATAACGCGATTACGGGATTGAAAAAACTAACGATAGCCCACATATTTCGTAGTGTTTTTGGAAAAACACCATGTTCTTGTTCCTCAACAAAGTTTGCTGAACTCTCAAATCCTGAAATCCCTAGCATAGCCGCCGAAAACCCTAAAAATAGAGCATTAATTATTCCTCCTGAAGTTACAGGAAGACTCCAATTGATGTCGAATGTTTCTAAACCATTACTAAAAATGAACCAAGAGGAGGCTAGCACTAAAATACTTAAGGTAGACAAATGAATAATAAAAATAACCACAGCTACAATGGCGGATTCTCCTATTCCTAAAATGGCTAGTCCAGTGAAAGCTAGTAAAACTACTACTGTAGCGATAGTAATATTAATGCCCGGAGCAATACCATGAAAATAATGCATCCCTTCAGAAGCCGATATTACTGCTGTTGCCATGTAAGATAAAACAGTCAATGTTGCCGCTAGTGATGCCAATCTTTTTGAGGAAGTATTTAATAATACATTGTATGCTCCTCCATTTAGTGGAATTGCACCAACTACTTCACCATATATTTTTCTGAATAGAAATAATACAACCGCCACAAGTAATAATGAAATCCAAGCATATTGACCTGCATACATAATTGTAAGTGCCGAAACATATAGGCAAGAAGAGCTAATATCATTTCCGCATATTGCAGTGGCTTGTAACTCATTTAATTTTTTATGTACTATTTCTTTCATTATTGTATGGATTTAACTGGATATTTTTTTTAAACTAAGGTCGCAAGATAATCATTTGAAATAAATTACAAAATAAGAAAAAAATCATTTTAACAAGTATTTTTTAATAGATTCTAAATACCAAATAGCTAAAAGAGAAGTTGACCATAAGTCATGCTTTATGAAAAATACGATTTGCTACTTAAAAAGAGGAGGCGAATAGTATTTCTGGGCAAAAACTAAAGGTCTATTTTTAATTATCCAACAAACGGCGATGGTAATTTATTTGTCCGAGGTGATAGGACAGATGTGTTGTTAAATGAATGAGCATAAAAGCTGTCGAAGTTTTTTTTTCAAACACTAAAAGCGGATATTCTAATTGTAAATCTTCTTCATGCAATGTATTTAAGGTACGCTCCACCATAACTGTGGTGGCTTCAATACTTTGAAGTAGGTCCGTTTTAGATATATTCTTTAGAGAAAATTCTAAAGGACGGTTTCGAACATAGTCTGTTTTTCCCAAAACGTTTCCCATGAACATATTAAGATTACCAATTAAATGTAAACAAAGATTGCCGGCCGAATTTGAAATTTCTTTTTCAATTTGCCAAAGGTTATTTTCGTCGGTATACAATTCAATTTCTGTTTTCAAGCGATTAAGATCGCGCTCGAAAATTGTTTTTAATACATTAATGAACATTGATTTGTTTTTGGTAAGACTTTAGAGAAGCAATTGCTTTTTCGTGTATTTTTTTTTGCATAAAACCGGTCCAGCCAAATAAAACGCCACTCCAACCCAAAGCTTGCTTTGACCATTTCCAAATATCGAAATCGTCAGTATGTTTAATAATTAGACCCTCTTTAAAGTGAAATTGAGAACTGATAGTATTGATTACTTTTCGATTGGTTTTACTAAAGTTGTAGGAAGCTATCCAGTTTCCAGAGCCCAAATACTCATCCGCTTTTAAATTGGTGAATTCAATTTTAATGTTTCCTTTACCATTTGCGATTAACATTTTCCACATAGAACAAACTTGATCCCCAACTAACAATCCAAAAATAGGATCCCGAAATCTTATATCTGGATGATAACATTCACACATTATTGCAGCGTCTCCTTTAGTAAAAGCAGCATAAAATTTGTGTAGTGTATTTTCGTTCTCAGTCATTTTTTTGAATTAGGTGAAGTAAAAATAATCATTTTTTATATAAACACCACAAAAATAATAAGGAAGAATAGTACAATTTTCAGTTTTAGAATATATTTATTATCGATTCAATTGGATTTGAGAATCTGTTTATCAGGTGAATTTTAAATAATATATAAAAAAAGAGGATAGACTTTTAAGTTTCTATCCTCTCTTTATTATATAATATGTATGCTCTTTTTTATTTAGTAGCAGGCATGATATCAATTATTACTGTTCTATTGTAAGAACGTTCTTCTGGAGTTTTATTTTCAAAAGGAGCTTTGTTTTCATCTTCGCCAAAACCATGTAATTCAAATTTCACATCATTTCTTCCTGTTTTAGACAATCCACTTTCAATAATACTTTTCACGTCATTAGCACGCGCTAAAGATAAATCTTGATTATGTGCTTCTTCACCAATTACATCCGTGTGACCATGAATAATTACCGTCGCTCCAGTAGGAATTTTTGGTGCAATAACTTCAGTAAGGTATTTTTCATAAATTGTAATTGCTTTAGATTTATTGAATTCATAGATAATACTGTATCTCATTCCTTCTTCTACTTTTGCTGGAGTCCATAAAACAACATGTACGGGACTTTCTTTTATCACTATTTCACCGCTTTTAGACTGCCCCATCATTTTTACATTAAAATCTCCTTCGGGACGGGTACCTAATAATGATTGCCCTGGAATGCGAACAACATCTTCTATGTAGGGTCCAAATGCTTGTACTTTTCCTTGCTCATCTGTAATTTGTAAAGACCATGATGATAAGGCTTCAGCAGCTCCTTTATTGTCAAAAGTCACATAACTTTCAATAGGTGCTTCTTTAAGTGCTACAATTTGAACAGGCTTTAATTGAGCATCAGGTCCACTTTGAAATTCCATTAATAAATTTGGTGAAGTACTTTCAACAGAAACACGGCGATCCCCTTCATTAAGAAGCTCTAATTCTAATGTTCCACCTGGTTGTAAAGAAGGGATGTTAGGTTTAGTTTGACCTTTAGTGGTGATTCGTGATTGGTCGATAGCAAATATGGTTACCAAATACGTTTTAACTGTTTCAGCCATGGCTAAACCATCTGCTGGTCCATTTTCTGAAGAACCTACTAAAGAAATAGTAGACGATGGATTTTTTTGCATGCGATCACCTAATATGTTCAAAACATTATAGTAAACAGTCATTTGTCTTTTTGAACGGTCTGACAAATTATTTGGAGCAAATCCTTCTAACTGATCTTCTTTAAAGTCTTTAACTTGACCTTTATTTAATAAAACATAACGACTAGGAATAGCAGTTGAACCTGCATTAAAATAGACGTAGTTTCTAAGTGGGAATATTTCATTGTACCTTGACATACCTGGCACATTACTTGGCGAATTGATAGAGAATTTAACCTCGGCATCTTTTATTAAATCATTAGCCTGCAATACATTATGCCCTTGTCCAAATTTAAGAGCTACACCAGCTCTAATGGTTGTGTTATTCCATGTTTCTGTAGAACGTGGATTTTGACCAAAATACGGTTGGAAAGAAACAAAAGGTGATAATACGAACTGTGTTTTATTGCTATCTGACGAAAGTGGTATATCATAACCTGCACCTATTTGCATAGAAACAATAGTTTTATTGACGTTGTCAAAATCACCTGTAACTTCTGGATTAGCCGTTTGCTCAGGGAATGCAGGATTAGTTCCTAATTGATAGGTAAATGATTTATCCATGTTGAACGCTAATCTTGGCCCACCATACAAATAAAAGTTAGATTTAAAAGGGGCAAAACGCAAACTAGGTTCTACCGTAATATAACTCATATTCGCTTTTAAATCGGCTGGGCAATCACAAGCTGTAATCACTTGGTCAAATTTTCCTTTACGATTATCATATCCTGCTTGTAGCATCACACCCCATTTTGAATCAGCTGGGCGATATTCTAAAAGTGGTGCGATAAAAAGTCCTGTTCCAAATCCATCATGAAATGTTTTTGGAGAGGTAAAACTTGCATTCATTTGTTGAGTCGAGCCGCGGTAAAAATTAAAATTGGCTCCACCAGCTACACCAAAATACCAAGATGGTTTTGTGTACTTAACTTCTAATGTTTTTTGTGCTTGAACTGAAGTTTGAAAGCTCAGCCATGCTACAGTAATTAGTCCGATACTTTTAAAGGTACGATTGGTACGAGACCATGAATTACCTTGTAATCCGTTATAAATAGATTTTGATTTCATTTTTTTATATTTTATAATTAGGTTTATTTAAATGAATCCCGCCCTAGGACGGGATGTTTAAAAAATATTTTAATTAGTTAGCTGGGATATTGATAATGGTATTTACCATGGTTACTGAAGAGACTAATGAAATTGCTCTACCGTTTAATACGGTTTCTTGACCAACTGGAGTAGTACTATTTCCTGGAGAGGATAAGGTCACTCCACTATTTGCGATAATGTTTCCAACCATTACTCCACCACCAGCATAGTTAATCACGGCTGTGCTACCTACGTACCAGTATACATTTTTAGCCAAAGCTCCACCAATTAATTTCACACTTCTCGAAGCTGCAGGTGAACCTACTGTTAAAGAAGACTCAGCTTGAAAATACCAAACTGCATTTGGATTTCCTTGGGCATCTAGAGTAAGATCTCCATTGGTGATTTTATACGTTCCGCTAGCAGACTTGTATGTTCCGGGTGCTAATGTTAAAGCTCCTAATTCACCAGATCCTTGATCACTTCCACCTGGTTTTGAGGCTGGGGAAATACTATTGTAAAGATCTCTTGCAGCATTTAAACCATCAAGTGCTATTTGTGCTTTTGTTGCACTTCCTGGAGCGGGAGCAGCAGCATAGATTCCGCCATATACAAGACCGTTATTAAGAGGAGTAACTGTATACACTTCGTTAGGCGAAGCTAATTTATCCGTAAAACCTGTCACTAATGTTGCGGCAGCTGTGGTACCAATACCTCCATTATTAATTCTAGTATTCAATCCTTGATTTGTTATTCCCGCATTTCCACCAAACACTCCAAAGAATAAGCTAGAAGTAGGAGCAGGACTATTAACAACAAGTGTTGTGAAATTCCAAACAAAATCATTTGCTAAAGGGATCCCTGCTGCATTTTTAGCTCCTATAGTTATCGTAGCTGTATAAAGTTTTCCTTCGAGTAAGTTAGCAGTAGGTGTAAAAGAAGCAGTAGAGCCAGTATAGGTTACCGTTCCAGTAATAGGAGTGTTCCCTTGCTTTACAGTAAAAGTTGTCGTGTTAATGGTTAAAGGATCCATTACCATACTAAAATTGGCAGTAATCGTTTTATTTAGACTTACACCAGTAGTTCCATTAATTGGATCTGTAGAAGTCACAGTGGGCGCAACGATTGTTCCCGTAGTAAATTTCCATGTATAGTCAGCTATTAAAGTGGTATTATCTAGATTAGTTACTGATTTAGCAACTGTAGCCGTGTAAACTGTATTAGGTGTTAATGGTGTATTTGGTACAAATACAGCAGTATTTCCACTGTACGACACAGTACCTAGAACAGGAGTAGTACCTTGTTTTAAAGTATAAGTGGTTGTATTAACAGTTGAAGCTTTCATTGGCATGTTGAAGTTCACACTTATTAATTTATTTAGCACAACATTGTTAGCGTTGTTGTCTGGATCAGTAGAAGACACCATTGGTGTAATTGTTAAACCGGTGCTAAATGTCCAAGTTGTTTCGGTTTGTAATGCATTTCCCGTAAGATCTTTTACCATTCGCGTTATTCTAGCGCTATAAGTAGTATTAGGAGCAAGTAAAGCAGATGGTGTAAATGTGGCCGTCATTCCGCTGTAGGTAATCACACCAGCTAGTTGAGATGTGCCGTTTACTGTAAACGAAGTCTGATTTATAGTTTCAGGATTCATTTCTTCATTAAAACTTACAGTGATTAATTGATCAAGAGGAACGTTTGTAGCTCCATTGAGAGGACTTGTGTTTGTCACTACTGGACACACACCATCTATTTCTTGAAAATCATCTTTTGCGCAACCATAAAATAAAGCAATAAAGAGTATTGCGACGGTTAATAGTAATTTTCTTGTTTTCATTTTTATTTAATTTAAAGGGGTTGATTGTTATATGGGACAAAGGTGGCTGGATAAAGCACTTTTAATGTTACACATTTAAAAGGCATAGTTTTATAATTCACTGATATGAAAAGTTTAAAAAAAATATCGGGTTGTTTATCATGTAATTAATTCTAAATATGGCAATGCTTGCATATTATTATATATAGCAATTGATACATTACACTTAAAAATGAAGGAAGAAATACGATTATTAATACTTGTAGGAATGCAGGAGTAGCACCTGTTTTTATATTAATTCCAAAAATAAAATCCCTCTACGAACATATTACTGTTTGTAGAGGGATTTTTACTTTTACCAAATTATTTTTAGCCCTTTATTTTTTTCTTTAGTTCTAAAACATGTTCATTTAACTCTCTTGTTAATGTTTCAAGAGATAAAGCTGATTTTTGAATGTGATCTATGGTCTCTTTAATTTCATCATTCGAGTCATTGACTAAATCCAATATTTTGGACAGTCCAATAATATTGGCAATCGGTTGTCTCACTTGATGCGATGTCATATGCATAATTTGCTCTAAACCGCGGATATATTCATTTTGGGAAATCTCTGCATTTTTAAGTTCTAAATTTCGTTCTACAAGTTCAGCCGTTCTTTTTTCTTTTTCTTGATTTTGGTATTCTAGCTCTTTGTTCGCAATAATAAGCTCAGCAGCTCTTTTTCCTTTTTCTTCATTTTGAAATAAAAGTTCTTTATTAGCAATAATTAGCTCAGCTGCCCTTTTTTCTTTTTCCTTATTTTGGAAAGCGAGTTGGATATTGAGAATATTTAATTCATTTTCATTTTTCATTTTCTCTTTATTTAAGTAATTCAATACGTAGAGTTCACAGCAATTGAATCGCTTTAAAGAATCTAGAATAAATTATAACTATTTCATTTATTCCAGTAAAATTAAGAATGGACTTAAAAAACATGAATGGTATCAATAGTAATTTTGTGTTGTAAATTAGATATTGGCGCGTTTGGAGATTGCGGTTGTAACCACAATTTGGAATAAAGAACCTAAAATTCTTTTAATTGGATTATGAGTCTTTCCTACAATTATTTTTTTTGATAAGTATCCCGTTGATAGACTTATCAAAGTGTTAAGTAAATTATTTTTTAAAGCTGGGGCTTCAGTACAATCAATAAAAGCATTTTTTATTAGATTGAGTGGTTTTATGCTTTCATAGGTTATTTGAAATTGTTCTTTAAG
This sequence comes from uncultured Flavobacterium sp., assembly GCA_963924965.1. Classification (GTDB taxonomy): domain Bacteria; phylum Bacteroidota; class Bacteroidia; order Flavobacteriales; family Flavobacteriaceae; genus Flavobacterium. The sequence goes on along the minus strand of CAWURM010000051.1, from coordinate 18,774 downwards.
GGAATCAAATTCATCTGATTTTTTTATTTTTAAAGTGAGGATCATTTGGTCTAAAAGATCGGTTTCATTTAAATAATTCATATTATTTCTTTTTTAGCATTTTTCGAATAATAAAATTGCTCACTGGTATTTTAATCCATTGGTCTTTATTAGAATACAATACAATTGCTACTAGTAAGTAAAAAATGGCTACGATAAAAAAGCCATAAAAAAAATTACCAAGTAGTTCACCAATCCAAAAGGATAATCCTAAATTGAAAAGTAAAATGAACATAACAAAAACAATAGCAATTACCAGTCTTGAAATTAAGGAGGATAGAACATCCGATGATTTGTCTATAACATTTAGTCTAGCTAGTTCGATAGAGGTTCGGGTGTAATTCTCAGCTTTTTCAAAAAGAATTTCTATTGTTGATGTTGTGTTATTTCCCATGCTATTAACTAGTTATTTAAATTCTTGATATCTAAACCATCTAATTCTTTTTTAGTCTTATCAAATTTTGATTTCCCTTCTACTAAAAAATCTTGACTTTCTTGTTTCAGTGTTTCATATTTTTTAGAAATCTTTTTTAATGTAGATTCGTATGAATCTTTTAAATCATCTGCATAGTCATTGCTTTTGCGTTTAATTTTCTTTCTTGTTTTTTCGCCTTTATCTGGAGCATATAAAATTCCCAAAATTGCACCTGCCGCTAAACCACCTAAAACTCCTAATATTACTTTATCTGTTTTCATAAATTTTAATTTAATGTTTATTGTTTTTATAATCTTCGTCCTTGAATTAACCTCAATATGATAGCTATGATGGCTATAACTAATAAGATATGTATTATTGATCCTGCGCTGTACGCAAAGAATCCGATAGCCCAAAATATGACTAAAATAACTGCTAATGTGTAAAGTAGATTGCTCATGATTTCTTCGATTTAATTGTTAATAGTTGGTTTTATACTTTTTGTTTGTGTATTTAACAAAGGTCATTAGATTCCTTCAAGGATGTGTTATACAACTTTATTTAAAAGTTACATTATTAACACTTTTTGATTTTTGCTACATCATAACAGCATATAAGAGTGTTTTTTCTATTTTTTAATGGTACGATTTTATTAAATGGAATTAAGAATTTGTTCTATTTCTTCTGTTGATTTACCTAGTTTCAATTTCAGTTTCTCGATCATTTCATTTTCAGTACCTTCTAAAAAAAGAAAGTCGGTATCAGTTAGTTGAGCAAATTTTTCTTTTAATTTCGCTTTCTGCACTTCCCAGGTTTCTTTAAGTTTTGAGGATTTATTTTTCATTTTGAGTATTTTAAAGTATGTTTTACAAAGGTGGTGCAGGTTATACTATGAAGTATTACATAACTTCCTAAAGAGTTTACATGATTTACGTATTGTTGCTTTTATTTTTTGTCATAAAAAAAAATACCTCCCTTTATTATAAAAGAAGGTATTTTGTAGTGATGATTAGAAAACTATTTTAAAAAGCTATAGTTCCTACATTAGTTGTGACCCCATTTTCGACGGTGACGTTGGTTTTTGTGACCGGAAGGAAAGGTAGATTAGGCGTAATTAGAAGTGTATAAATTCCTGCAGGAAGTCCCATTACGAGGAAATTCCCTTCGGCATTTACATTAGTAGAAAAACTAACTCCTGAGCTTGCTTCTACCATGGCTACACTTCCTATTGGCGTTATATTTCCTTTAATTGATCCACTAGTTGCTGTTTCGATAGTGCGCACAACGGGTTTCAATTTGTAATTTCCATTACCTAATTTAATGATGGATTTATTAGCATCAAAATCAAGTAATACATTGTATAATACTCCTTCTTTCAATGTTTGATGCACTTGCAGTTTTAGACCGGTTTGATCTGCACTTGGAGTGCTTAAGGGATAACTCACATTATCAACTAAAATCGTGTTATTTGTTCCTAGGACAAGTCTAATCTGTTCTACTTTTGCGATTTCTAAAGTATCAGTAGCGATTAAAGTGCTCGCGCCATTTGAAAAATCAAGTAAATTGTAAACTCCTTTATTGACATTTAGAGAAACAGTTTCACCACCAGACCCTGTAATCTCTACTGCTTGAATATCTACAAAAATGGCATCGTAAAAGGCAGGTGCATCAGTCATTGTAATAGCGTAAGGATAACTAGGTTTCGGATTATCGTTGTTGCATGAGTTGAATAAAAAGGGAAGCATAATAAAAGCTAGGAATTTATTTATTTTTTTCATGGTGAAATGTTTTTATTTTGAACCAAAGGTAGAATGCATTCAACAGAAGACGGTTATATAATATTATCCTATTGTATCAATATTTACTTGTATCAAATTGATTTTATGATATTTAAGAATTTTTTCACCAACAATTCTTTTATTTATTCACTGCGTTGTTTTCCTTTTCTTTTTTTGCCTTTTCTATTTCTTCCAATTTTTTATCAGCCGCTTTTTTCTTTTTATTAAAATAGCCTTTTAAAAGGAAATTATGTTTAGCGGCTTCCATATTTTCACTTAATCCTTTTGATCCAGTTTGTAGATTAGTCATTGTTTTGGAAAGACTGTTGGCAAATTTCTCATCAGTAATTAATTTAGATAATGCGCCATTTCCATGGTTCATTTTATAAGTAAATTGGGCAAGTTCATCAGTAATAATACCAGCATTGTCAATACTAGTTTTTAAGCTTCTCATAATTTCATCCATTTCTATCGCTTTTATTGAAGCAATGTTGTCATTATCTAATACTTGAATTTTTGAAGATGTCCCTGGAGTAATAACTAGCACTTTGTCACCCATTAACCCATCTGAACCAATACTGGCCATCGCATCTTTTTTTATAAATTTCTGAACTTCTTTTTCGATTAATAATCGGACAACAACAGAAGTGTCAGAAATCAACTGTATTTCACTAACAGTTCCAATATTGATTCCAGAAAATAGCACATTATTCCCCACTTCTAATCCACTTACATTTTTAAAATGGGAGTTTAAATGAAATGTAGAACCAAATAAATTTTTTTGCTTGCCTACAAAATATATAGTAGCGGCAAAAGCTACAATGCCTATTAATACAAACATTCCTAATTTCCAAGAGCTAGCTGATTCCGTTTTCATTGTTAAGATCTTAAATTAAATAATTATATAAAAAAGGAGCGAACCCATTCGTCCTTACTGTTTTCTAATTCTTTGTAACTTCCTTGTGCATGGATAATACCATCTTTTAGTATTGCTATACTATCTGCCGTAAGTTTTGCACAAGCCATATCGTGAGTGATAATTATAGAAGTGGTATTATTTTTTTTCTTTATGTCTACAATCAATTCGCTTATTTCTCTGGATGTAATTGTATCTAAACCCGTTGTAGGCTCGTCATAGAGGATAATTTCTGGCTTTAATATGAGTGTTCGAGCTAGTGCTATTCTTTTACGCATTCCACCTGAAAGTTCAGACGGCATTTTATGAATCGCTTCGGCTAATCCCACACTTTCGAGTACCGCTGTAATTTCTTTTGCTACTTCCTCATGACTTAAATTTTTTAAATGGCGATTTAAAGTAAAGGCAAGGTTTTGCTCTACAGTCATCGAATCATAGAGCGCCGAGTTTTGAAACAAAAATCCGATTCGGACTCTTATTTTATTAAGTTCATCTGTATCTAAATCTTGTATTTCTTGACCTAGTACTTTTATGGCGCCGCTATCTGCTTGAACTAATCCTACAATACATTTTATAGTTATTGATTTTCCAGATCCAGATCGACCTAATACTACAAGATCTTTTCCTTTATTTAGAGTAAGATTGACTCCTTTTAAAATGGGATTATTTTCACCAAATGACTTATACAAATCCTTTATTTCAATCAACGTAGTGGTGGTATGATTGGTCACTGATGTTGCTGTATTTATCTGTTTTTGTATCATTTTAAAAAAATAAATCGGTTAATTGAACTGCTAACATATCGATAATGAAAATGGTTAGTGAGGCAGTTACAACTGCTGAATTTGCTGCTTTACCAACGCTTTCCGTGCCGTTTTCGGCGTTGAATCCTTTATAACAGCCAAGCAACCCAATGACAAACCCAAAGAAGAATGTTTTGATTGTTGCGGGAATAATATCAATAAATGCTAATGAATCAAAGACTTTAGAAATATATCGGAATAGATTTACGTCTCCATGCATATTGATTCCTATATATCCTCCAAATATTCCGATGCCATCCGCAAAAATAACAAGGATTGGAATCATTAGTGTAGTTGCTAAAATACGAGTTACTACAAGGTATTTAAAGGGATTAATTGCTGCAACCTCCATAGCGTCTATTTGTTCAGTCACTTTCATTGAACCTAGTTCAGCTCCAATTCCTGAAGAAATTTTTCCGGCACAAATCAATGCAGTTATTACAGGCGCTATTTCTCTAATTAGAGATAGTGCAACCATGCCTGGTAACCAAGATTCGGCTCCAAATTTAGCTAGAGTAGGTCTCGATTGAAGGGTGAGCACTAGTCCCATTATAAATCCTGTAATTGCAACTAAAGGCAAGGACTTAACACCTACAATATAGCATTGCTTAATGAATTCTTTTAATTCATAAGGAGGCATAAAGAGTACTTTAAAAAACCGGATTGCAAATTTGGTTATATGGCCTATATCCCTCAAGAAATTTTTTGAATAGTGGATCAAAATTTTATTTATTAGTACGGTTATTGAAACTTATTGAAGCCATAGTTTATAGCAAGACCAACTTGATTTTCGATTGAAATTTTATAAATAAGATGTTAGTCTGTTATATTTTTTAAATTGATAAAATCAATAATTGATTCTTATCTATAAAAGGTAAGTGGTTCGTGATATAGATATTTTAAATCCAAAAGGGGAGTTGTTCTAAAAACAGGGTATATGTGAGTTACGTTTCCTGTTTTTATGTCAGGAGATTATTGATTTTTTTAAAAAAGGGCTGTATTTTACAACAGCCCTCAATCAACCAAAAAACCTAACCAAATTTTTATTTTATTCTAAACATTTTAAAAATTCCTTGTTTCCGTTATGAGTTGCATCCCAGGAAATTGAATATCGGCGCTATCTTCTGCAGTAATAAATATTTTAGTAGGCTTAAAGGGACTCACAGTTTCAAAAGAGGCCTTTAGCTTTGAAGATAAAAATTTTGAATCACTTTTTATTTTTCCTATATTTTTCACAGGAGCATCATCAGTTTCCATCCAAACAACATAGACACTTTTTGAGGGCTCTAGTCTTTTAACTTCAGCCAAATTTTCCAGCTTAATTTGTATTAAGTAGTTTTTATTTTCATCTTTTTTAATCTTTACATCACCACGTGCAGCTGGGACAATTGTAGAGGTTTGAAACGCTACTTTTTTTGCACAAGAAGTAAACGACAGGGCAACCATAATTACAAAAAGGCTAAAAAATATTTTTACTAAGTAATTTATGAAAGTAATTTTGTTCATCATTTGCTCTATTTTTTACTGTTTTCGATCACTTATCACTACTATTACACCGCCTATTAATAGTGTAATTCCTAAAATTGGCGACCATTGTATAGGATGATTAGTTTCCTTATTAATTTCTATTGGACCAATATCGATTACTTTTTCTTTAGTGATATAATTAAATCCATTGTAAAAAATCATTATCGCACCTATGACAATTATTAGAATCCCTATGTATTTTGATTTCATAATATTTTTATGGTTTGGGGTTGACTATTCGAAGAAATAAATTGTAAATACGAATATTTATGATTCATCTTTAGTTGTACGTACTAAACTTATTCCAGCACTAAAAAACACAATACCCAATATTCCATAAATGATTAATGATTTTACATCATTATTACTACCACCAGTATTAGCAAATACTACTGCTGTGTAGATTAAAGCACCAATTCCAAGTGCAGTAAGTAATGCGCCAAAGATTCTTTTAAGATTCATAATTTTATTTTTTATAATTAATATTTTTCTATCAATACAAGTTTAAAATCTTATGTACTGAGAATTGAAATTAGAATTGGGTTCTATTTATGGTCATTATCACCAATAATTTTACACTCAATAATTATTTTAACAAAGGTAAGGTTCTAGTTACCAGCTATATTTATATTATTTTTTAAAAAACTTTCATCATTCACACATTTTAGTGTTGTAACAATCTTTCAAGCATAAAAAAAAGTGCTATCCATGGAAGAATAGCACTTACTTTATTTTCAAAAAATAGAAAAATATCTATTTAGTTAATGTAACTGTATTCATTTGAAGCGTAACTGCGGTCTGAGCTAACATTCTACCATTGATTGTGGCGCCTGTCTTTAAATTAATTCCAGTTTGGCATAATATAGTCCCTTCAAAATGACTTGTTGTTCCTAATGTTACCGCTCCAGCAGTTTGCCAATATATATTTTTAGCCAAGGCTCCACCTTCTAAAATAATTCGTACAGAAGAGCTCATATTTAGATTTCCTGCAACTTGAAATATCCATACATCAGTCGATTTCCCTGAGATTGTAATATCTGTTGGGATATTTAATGTACTCGTCCAAGTATATAAACCAGGTGTAAGTGTTTTGCCGCCAATGGTTCCAGCTCCTAGATTTAGATAATCAGGGTTAATACGTCCCGCAGCGTTTGTGTATGCAGTTTGCATATCACCAACTGCAGTAGTAAGTCGTGTAGCATCCGTTATTTTACATGCAGGTCCTGCTGCATCAACTGAATATACGGTGCCTGATACTTCGTCGCATTTTAACAAAATAGCTGCTCCAGTAATAGGACTAGCTCCCACATCTCCTGTAACAGATGATTTGTAAACATCGGTTATTCCTGTTTTAGAAAGTATGGCAAAATTTCCGGCGATACCCAAATTTACAGGTTCTAATGTTTGACTATTAGCTAAATTTTGAACGGAGTTTTCTTTAGAAATGGGTTGCTGAGTTTTATATATTGAATTTACAGTAGGAGATGGGTTTGAATCCATATCCGTACTGCAACTACTTATTGCTCCAATTAAAAACAATGCTAAGACTGGAAACATTTTTACTATTTTCATAATTTTGAATTTTACTGTGACTTATTTATCACCTATCAAAATTCCGTTTTTAATCCTTTAATTAGTTGCTGTATTGTCTTTAAATGTTGTGAAATTCAAATGTTTGAGGCTTTTTATAGGTTTGTAAAATAAAAAAAGAGCAATGCTCCTCTATTGACGAACCTTGCTCTTTTTATCCTGAAATGGGGTAATTTTTAATTACATTCTAGCCATGTACCAATTTAATTCTTTTTCTATTCTTTCAAAGTGAAAAAAGGCTGTGATATTTTTTTGTAGTCGTAAAAAAGCAGTTTCACTTTTTACTACATAGTCAAAAGCTTTGTGGTGCATACAGCTAATGGCTACATCAATTTTATCTTGTGAGGATAACATCACAACGGGAATGTCAGGATCAAATTCCTTTATTTTATCTAATGTTTCTATGCCATTCATGGCATTTTTATCTATTCCATCAAGATGATAATCTAGAATGATGACATCAGGTTTATTTTCTAAATTGGCAATGCACAACTCACCTGTTGCATAGGTTTCTACAATAAAATCAGTATGATGTAAAAATTCGATTTCTAATGATTTTAAGAAAACGGCATCATCATCTACTAAAAAGAGTTTTATTTTGTTATCGTTTTTCATTAGTTGCTATTTTTATATTGTTAATTTCTATTTCTAATTCTTTGCAAGATTGCGTAAATACAGTGTCTAGTTCTAAAACTAACTTACTTATTTCTTGTGGGTTTTCATGTTCGATGGCACTTTCTTGAACTTTTTTTGCCATTTCTTCATATTTTGGATTTATTCCCATTATTGAAAAGGAAGGAATCATTTTATGAACGGAAGATTTAAGCAAAGGCCAATCTTCCTCATTTAAACTTTCTCGCATGGCTTTTATCAATGGAGGAGTCTGCTGTAAATAGGCTTCGATCATTGCCATCATTAATTTGGGATTGGATTTTGTTAACGTATTTAAGTATTGCAAATTGATACTTTTTTCTATATTTTCTGCTTTAAAGTCATCTGATTTTAAGGTTGAATGTTTTTTTACGATACTCACTATTTTACTATATAGCAACCGTTCATCAACTGGTTTTGGAATATAGTCATTCATTCCCACTAATTTGCATTTGGCTAAATCTACTGTCGTTACATCAGCGGTTAGAGCAACAATTGGGATTTTTAAGTTCATTATTTTTCTAATATACTCTGTTGTTTCAAATCCGTTCATTACAGGCATTTGTAAATCCATCAGGATAATATCGTAGGTGTTATTTTGAAGTTTTTCGATTGCAATCTTCCCATTTTCTGCAATGTCTCTTTGAAAACCGAAATCATCTAAGAGGGTCTTCATCAACAATTGATTCAAGGCAATATCTTCAACGACCAATACTTTGATATTATTAATTTCGGGGTCTAATTCTAATATTTCCGTATTTAATTCTGCTTCAAGATTCGTTTTTTGAAAATTCAATCTAAAGCTAAACGTAGTTCCTCTATCCACTTTACTTTCTACGTTTATTGTTCCTCCTTGAGTTTCAACGAGTTGTTTGACAATGGCAAGACCTAATCCTGTGCCTCCATAAATTCTAGAAGTCCCGCTGGTTGCTTGCTGGAAGTTGTCAAAAATAGTTTCGATTTTTTCTTTAGATATTCCTATACCAGTATCAGTAACGGCGAACTCAATGGTGATGTCGTCATCTGTATTTTGATCATCCTGAATTAGTTTCACGCTAACGGTAATTTTACCTTTAGAGGTAAACTTTACAGCGTTACTTACTAAATTCAAAATAATTTGATGCAAACGAACTGGATCTCCTATTACTATTGAAGGAATGTTTGGGTCGTATTCTTTTACTAATTTTAAATTTTTCTCTTGAATTTTGGTTTCAAACAAATGCAGCATAGATGAAATGGAAGATTTTAATTTGAAAGGAATTTTTTCAAAAGTCATTTTTCCTGCATCTACTTTGGCTAAGTCTAGGATATCATTTATTAGTACAATAAGTGCATCACCACTCATTTTTATGGCATTTAAATATTCTTTTTGTTTTGCTGATAATTCTGTTTTTAAAACCACTTTTGTAAAGCCTATGATCGCGTTCATTGGCGTTCTTATTTCATGGCTCATATTGGATAAAAACTGTTGTTTTGCTTTTACTGCATTTTCAGCAATCATGGTCGATAGTTCCGCATTTCTTTTTTCTTCCTCAGCGATTCCTGTTGCTAATTCAGCGAATACTTTGGCTTCAATCAATTCAGTTTCAATTCTTTTTTGATCCGTAATATCTCTGGCAACTACAACTACTCCAAGTACATTTCCAGTTTCGTCTTTGTATACAGAACCATTAAATAGAACATCGGTTAATTTCCCTCCTTTTCGGCGTAGCGTCAAAGGAGAATCAGCAACTGATCCTTTGGCAAAAATTTCTTGATATACTTCGCGCGCCTTTTGTGGTTCTGTGAAATAATCAAGGAAATCAGTACCTATTAATTTTTCACGATCAATACCTGTAATTTTCACTGTTGCTTCATTCATATCGGTAATTTTACCTTCAATGTTAATGGTTACTAGTGGATCCCGACTGGCTTCAATTAAACTTAGTGTGTATTGTGATGCTAATTTTGCCGAGTCACTAAGGGTTTTTAGTTCTTCATTTACAATTTCTTGTTTGACCTTTTCTTTATTTTGAAAATCAAGTTCAATGCCAGCAATTACTAGCTCCGCTGCTCGTTTTTCCTTTTCATCGTTTTGAAAAATAAGCTCTTTATTAGCCAAGAATAATTCGGCAGCTCTTTTTTCTTTTTCGTTATTTTGAAACAGAAGTTCTTCATTGGCAATGACTAATTCATTTGCCCTTTTTTCTTTTTCATCATTTTGAAAAGCGAGTTCTTCATTGGCAATGATTAATTCATTGGCTCTTTTCTCTTTTTCATTGTTTTGAAAAGCAAGTTCTTCATTAGCGATAACTAATTCATTGGCTCTTTTTTCCTTTTCTTTGTTTTGAAAGGCAAGTTCTCGATTAGCAATTCTTAAATCTAAGGCCCACTTTTGTTCTGCAATGTCTCTGGCTACAATTACAATTCCTAATACGGTTCCTTTATCATCTTTATAAACAGATCCATTAAATAACACATCAGTTAATTCACCATTTCTATGTTTAATGGTTAAAGGGGAATCAGCAACTGATCCTTTAGCAAATACTTCTTGATATACTTCTTGAGCCATTTTGGGTTCAGTGAAATAGTCTAAGAAATCAGACCCAATTAATCTTTCTCGTTCTACGCCCGTTATTTTTACTGTAGCTTCATTCATATCAGTAATTTTTCCGTGGATATTTATGGTGACCAATGGATCTTTACTGGCTTCGATCAAGCTTAAAGAATAATTAGAAAGTAATTTTTGCGACGCTGTAAAAGTTTCTAATTCTTCATTTCTGATTTTTAAATTTTTGACAATTATAAATACAAGTGTGAAGATGATGAAGATGAATAGTAAAAGTAAGAAGAATAGAATTTCAGAATTTTGTCGACTGTTTTCATTTTCTATTTTTCGTAATTTTAAAGATTTATATTCATCGTAATTAATATCCGATATAATATCTTTTATTTCATCAGTGATAATTTTACCATTTTTTAAAATTGTAATCTTCTCTTGGTCATTTAGTTGGTTGATATTCCTATCCGCAATTAATTTTTTTATTAAAATTAATTTTTTGGCCGTTTTTACCTTTAAAGAATTAACTTGTTCTTGTTGTTTCGGATTGTTCTTAGTGAGAATAGTAAGTATCTCTAAGTTTTTATTTAGTGCCGCTACTGCATTTGTATACGTTTCTAAAAAAAGATTGTTTTCGGAGATAATGTAACCTCTTACGCCTGTTTCTATATCGAGAATGTCTAGCAATACATTATCATTTTTGCGCAGTATTTCTTGAGCTAAATCAGTGGAGTCACTTGTAGATTTTACTTTTAGATTATTATAATAAAAAACAGCCAATACTAATGCTAATATTACAGCGATTAGGATGGAGTAGAGTTGAAATCTTTTTTCAGAAATTAATTTCATGATGGTGTGGCAACTTTAATTGATGCTATTTTGATTAGTGTTCATTTTCAAGCCTACCTCTTCAATTGGACAACGTCTTTTGTCTTTTAAGTTTTTAAAATGAGAAGGGGACAGCCCAGTTACTTTTTTAAATTGACTAGACAAATGTGCAACACTACTGTATCCCATTTTCCATGCGATTTCAGTAATATTATGTTCACCATATATAATTAATTCCTTGACCCTTTCCGTTTTATGTGAAATGATAAAATGTTCGATGGTAGTACCTTGAACTTCTGAAAATAAATTAGACAAATAAGTGTAGTCATGATTTAGTTTGTCACTCAAATAATTCGAAAAATTCACTTTGATGATTTCGTCTGAATGATGCACCATCTCAATAATTACATTTTTTATTTTTTCGATTAACATTGATTTTTTGTCATCCATTAATTCAAAACCTGAGTTTAGGAGTCCTATTTTCAATTGTTGGCGTTGCTCCATAGAAATAGTCTCCATAACGTCAACTTCTCCTAAATCAACAACTATAAAGTGCAATCCAAGTTTTTTCAACTCTTCTTTTACTGCCATTTTGCAGCGATTGCTAACCATGTATTTAATATATAATTTCAAATTATTTAATTTTAAACTGATGGGTAAATTTTGCTATTTTTTATGAAATTTAACTTACATAATAGATTAAATAAGTTGTATAATTCACTGATTTGTAGCCACGAAATCGGGGAATTAGTGTAATGTACGAATAAAGAGGTAGATATGATTTTCTATTGAAGAATTTCTGTAGGAAATTAAGTGTAGGGGAAGCTGGATTTTACTTTTGTAGATGCAATAGTACCCTTTTGGGAATTATTTTGAATGCTACTAGAAGTTTTTTCTAAGAGCAGTTTTATTTTGGTATTGATTTATAAGGACTTCTATTGGTATTGTATTATTTTCTTTGAAATGAATCCGTCCAATCCATTGATTTTATGGCTGAGATTTTATTTTCATTATTCATGTATACGCGCAGCTCTTTATTGGCCACCTTCTTCGTGTAAAGCGCTTTATAGCGAAAAATGGTGCTATTTTTAACATGGTCTTTGTACACTTCCATGAGTTGTAATTCTTTGAAGTCACCGTACCATTGTCTGTATTTGGTACAGGTTTTAGATAGTTTTTCTAATGTGATATTATTAATTACAGATCGAGTAGCCTCATTGTCAGTAAAAGGCTTGAATTTTGACGTATTACATGTCATCAAAATGCGAGTTCCAAGGTCAAAAGCTCTTTCTTTTTGAAAATTGGAAACATCGCTAAGAGCTAATTTTGTTGTTTTAATTTCTTCGACAACAACAGGTGGGGTATCCACTTTTTTGGCTTTACATCCTATTAATACAATCAAACTTAAAATCAGAATTATTTTTTTCATTTATGCTGTTTTTATTTTTAGCAATAGGTTGGGATCAGGACAATTTTCTAGGTAAAACGGTAAATCTTTTTTACTGCATACTCCTGGATAATCTCCTTGGTTGCTTGCAATATCATTGATAACTTGAAAATGAAGGTGAGGTGAATAATCACCATTTACTTTAGCGCTACCTAGTGTAGCTAATACATCTCCTTTTTTATAAAAAGCATTCGTTTTCAACCCTTCCAGACTCTCTAACGACAAATGGCCATATAAAGTATAAAAGACATGATTTTCAATTTCATGCTCCAATATAATTGTTGGCCCATAGTCACCAAAACCATCATTGTATTTAAAGCTATGAACTTTACCGTCTAATGCTGCTAAAATGGGTGTTCCAGCTTTTATCCATAAATCTAAACCAATATGCATGTTGCGTTCTTCAATGGCTTCATCCTTAAAAATAGTGCTTCGCTTATAAAGGTTTCTTTCTTCGTTATATCCACCAAAGGCTACTTTAGCGTGGTTTTGGGACAAGAATCGCTCGATATATTCTTCAAAATCTGTCGCGTTTCCCAAAGATTCTTCGGCTAATTTTGAATTAGAAACAGACAAGTCTAGTGGGACATATTGATTTAAGGAAATGGATTCATCGATTACGTTTACGTCTTTTATTTGATATAATAATTGTTCGAAAAGGGTCATTGCTCTAGGTTTTAAAATGGGTGTCTAAAATAAAATAAAAAAAGCCAACATAAAAAATGTATGTTGGCTTTATAACTTTTAATTAAGAAATAAATTATTTCTTGACTTCAACTTTTGCAGCTCCATCACCAACTTTTACATTGGTTTCTGTTGAGCCATTTTTTGTACTTACATCAACTCCATCTTTTCCAACACTGATAGAGGTACCATCAGGGTTTTTTTCTTCAACTGCTGGAGCGTTTACTTCAATAGTTGTTTCTGTGGTTGGAGGGGGAGGAGGTGGAGTTTCTTCTTTCTTTTTACAGGATACGATAGCCATAATTGAAAGCATTCCTAAGAGCAGTGACATTTTTTTCATTTTCTTTACTTTTGATAAGTGACTAATTAATTGATTCACAATATACTGCTTTTATTTGTAATAAAAATCCCAATCGGTAATTGATTGGGATTTTATAGTTTTTAGTACAAACTTGGAAATTTTGAAGGATTAACTTCATTCATCATGGCGTATACTTTTTCAAAAATATCTTCGGTAGAAGGTTTTGAGAAATAATCCCCATCCGTTCCGTACGATGGTCTATGTGCTTTTGCAGTTAATGTTTGTGGTTTACTGTCTAAATAGTTGTAACCGTCTTGTTGCTCAATGATTTGTTGTAAGATGTATGCCGATGCTCCACCAGGGACATCTTCATCAATTACTAAAAGGCGATTGGTCTTACTAATGCTTTTTACCAAATCATGATGAATATCAAAAGGCAATAAAGATTGTATATCAATTACTTCACAGTCGATTCCTATTTCTAATAATTCTTTGGCTGCTTGCTCTACTAAACGTAAAGTGGATCCATAAGAAACTAGTGTGATATCTGTTCCTTTTTTTATCGTTTCAACAACACCAATTGGTGTTTTAAATTCGCCATAGTTAGAAGGCGTTTTTTCTTTTAATCGGTAACCATTTAAACATTCGATTACTAAAGCAGGTTCATCACATTCCAATAATGAATTGTAAAAACCAGCTGCTTTCGTCATGTTTCTTGGTACTAAGACGTGAATTCCTCTTACGGCATTAATAATCATTCCCATTGGTGAACCGGAATGCCAGATTCCTTCTAAACGATGTCCACGAGTACGAATAATTAATGGAGCTTTTTGTTTTCCTACAGTCCTGTATTGTAAAGTTGCTAAGTCATCACTCATGATTTGGATGGCATACAATAGATAATCCAAATATTGTATTTCGGCAATAGGTCGTAAACCTCTTAAAGCCATACCTATTCCTTGTCCTAATATGGTTGCCTCGCGAATACCTACATCGGCCACACGCAATTCACCATATTTCTCTTGCATTCCTTCTAAACCTTGATTAACATCGCCAATGTTTCCTGAGTCTTCGCCAAATATTAACGCTTCTGGATATTTTGAAAAAATCGCATCAAAGTTATCTCTTAAAATCATTCTACCATCTGATTCTTCAGTAGCAGCAGAATATTTAGGTAAAACTTCTTTGGCAGAAAAAACATTTAAATCCGATTCTGAATGTAAGTGACTGCTAAATTTATATTGATTTTTTTGAGTGTAAGTGGTGATCCAATTGGACAATTCACTTTTCCCGCTTTCATTTAATATTAAACGTAATGATTTACGAGCAGCAATAAGAATTTCTTTTTTCAAAGGGTCTTTTATGCCATTCAAAGTAGAAGCAAGTTTTATGATAGCCACTTTATGTGAGCTCGTATTTGCTATTTTATTCAATAAAGTCACCAGTTCTTTTTGTTCTTCAACTATAGGTTTGATGAACGTGTTCCATGCTGCTTTTTTACCCTCCAGAACTACTTTTTTGGCATTAGCATCAATTTCGTCAATTTCTTCTGGCGACGCTATATTTATAGCAATCATCCAAAGTTTCATTTGACGAATACAGTCAAAATCTCTTTCCCATGCTAATCGATCGGCATCTTTATATCTTTCGTGTGAACCAGAACTAGAGTGTCCTTGTGGTTGCGTTAATTCATTTACGTGAATTAAAATTGGAATGTGTTTTTCACGTGCTAAGGCTGATGCTTTTTCGTAAGTTGCAATAAGGTCAGTGTAGTCCCATCCTTTAACTCTTAAAATTTCATAACCATTATCATTTTTATCTCTTTGATACCCTTTTAGGATTTCTGATATATTTTCTTTTGTAGTTTGATGTCTCGCATGTACAGAAATTCCATATTCATCATCCCAAACACTCACTACCATTGGTACTTGCAATACACCTGCGGCATTGATAGTTTCAAAAAACAACCCTTCAGAGGTGCTTGCATTACCTATTGTTCCCCAAGCTACTTCATTTCCATCAATAGAAAAATTTTCTTTATTTGGAATTCCGGGTACTTGTCGATAAATTTTTGAAGCTTGTGCAAGTCCTAATAAACGGGGCATTTGCCCAGCAGTAGGAGAAATATCAGCGCTAGAGTTTTTTTGTTTGGTCAAATTTTTCCATGATCCATCTTCGTTCAAACTGTGAGTTACAAAATGGCCTCCCATTTGTCTACCTGCTGACATCGGTTCTTGTTCGATATCCGTATTTCCATATAATCCAGCAAAAAACTGTTCAACGGTCAACTCCCCAATAGCCATCATAAAAGTTTGATCGCGATAGTATCCGGAGCGGAAATCACCATTTTTAAAAAATTTAGCCATGGCCAGTTGTGGAACTTCCTTCCCGTCACCAAAAATTCCAAATTTCGCTTTACCAGTAAGTACTTCTCTACGACCTAATAAGCTACATTCCCGACTTATTATTGCAATCTTGTAATCATTTAATACTTCAGTTTTGAAATCCTCGAATGTCAATGTAGAATTAGTTTTTTCTTTTATCATAATTGAAAAGTATTACTTAGCGTGACAAATTTAATTAAAAACTGGATATTATCATAATTCATTGAAAGAAATATAATTTAATTATTACTAATTTAAAACCGTTATATGGTTGTAAAAATTAATTATACGCAATAAAAAATAGTATTTATTAAATATAATTCATTAAATTATACCATTTCCATCTAATTAGAACCATTTCCTATTAAATAAATTGATTAATATTTTTGGAGATAAAGTAATAACAAAACGTATTTTTTCATTGTAATTTTTCTGACTTATTTCCCAACCATTTGATGAATAGACCGGAAGGTAGATTTCAAAATAATCGGGAACCAAATTTAAACGGATACCACTATCGAATAAAAAGGTTTCATTTTGATTCTTATTTTTTAGAAATCCTACATCCCCGTAGGCTTCCATAAAATTCCAAAGAGTATAGCTTCCGTTTAAGGATGTTATCCATTGATTAGCGAATGGCGTGGCTAGCTTTGATTTAAATCCGCCTTCGGCTACAATTAATTGTTGGCTAAAAAAGCCACTATTCTCAGATCTGCCGTAATAGTTATAGTCAAACAAATAATCGGTCGGTCTATCTAAAGCAAAACTAAAATAATCTGAATTCGTATTATTATATAAAAAGCCCCCTGCAAACAAACGTAAATTGATTTGGCGGTTGTTTTCAAAGAGTTTTCGGTATTCAAATTCGGTGGATAGTTTACCAAATTTCCCTGAAAATTGAATATCACTCATGAACCCTACATGTTTGGTGATTTCGGTCTTAGTATCGAAATATTTCGCGTTAAAAACGGAATAATTCACATTTGAATTATCCGCCACAATTTTACTCTTTTCTCTATTAACAAGTACTTGACGTAAAAGGATTAATTGCTTTCTATTGTCTCTAAAATCATTTTCTCTAAAACGCAAGCTAACCATTGGGTTTACTTTTAGATAAGCCGCATCTGGCGCATAATGAAAATAAGCTCCAGATAATGAATATCTAACATTGTAGAGTGAGCCTTCTCTGTAATTTTGATTTACAGCAAAAGAACCGGAACCTGAAAATGATTTGGCTTTCGTAGAGTAAGCTGGATTAACATCAAAAATAAAAGGCTTTTCTAAAATGGTTTTATTATGCAAACGGAGTCCTGGTGAAAAACCGTCATAAAGATTATAAGTCAATGTAGGAACATATAAAACTTGATTGTAATAGGGATCTTCAAGATCCTTCATGAAAACAAACTTTATTGGTCGGTTATTAGGGAAAAAGGGTTTTAAGGATTTCCAATTGTTTCTTAAATTGTACTCAGGGACTTCATTTTTATAGTTTAAAATGATTTTATCAGCATTATTTCTTACTATTCTGTAAATGCTATCCGTATCATTAGGCTCTAGCCAAGTTTTAAAAACAATTTCACCTTTTTTTACACCGTAAACAGGTACTGGGACCACTACGCCTGTCTTGTTTTTTAATGCAAAATAGATAGAGTCTTTTGTTTTTGCTACCCCCGAAAATTTATAATCGATGATGGCTCTTGACTTTATTACAGTCTTAAAGAACCAATCGATATCTTTAGTAGTACTGCTTTTCAATAGCAATTCAAAATCTTTTTCGGTGCTTTGTTTTTCCTTGTTTAAGGTGTAGAATTGCTGGATACTTTTCTCTACTGATTGATGGTCTAAATAACTGTCTAGAAAACGTAAACTTAATCCTGCTCTGTATTTACTAGCAATTTGTTCATTGAATTTTACTAAAGTATTTTTAGGATCACCCAAGGCTTGATCTAGGTTTTTACGAGCCATTAGCATATAAAAATAGCTATACTGCTCATTAAAATCTAAATTGGTCAAATTGAAACTTTTTAATAATTTAAAACTAGAAGCACTGCCCAGCATTTTACTATTGGGATGATTTTCATCAATGTATTTCATCATGGTATACACCTGAATAGCATCATAAATCCAACCTTCTTTTCTTATATCTCCTCGTAAACTATTCTTTAAGTAGACATTCAAATAGGTTTTTAAAAACTTTATTTCATAGGTGAATTCGTCAGAAAATGGCCTGATGAATGAAGGCAGTTGATTTAATCCATAAAAAGGATTGCGCTCATATTCTGCCTGTGACACAACTATTTTATCAAATGGATAAGCGCCAATAAGCTGATGCACATAATTCACCACATTATTGATCACTAAGGACTGCTGAATAACACTGATTTTCTCTTCTTTAAAATTGGTCAGTACTTCTAACGAATCGTTTTTAAAACTGTAAAAACTAGATTTTGGCTCAATAAATAGGCCAAAATTCAATCTGTTTTTTCCACTAAGGGTATAAATGGAGAAGTTTTCATTTTTAATGAATTCGGTACTATGTAAATCGGTTGTTACTTCGAGTCCTTTATCTACTTTTAGTTCAATATCAAAGTCGGATACCGCGTTAGCAATATCATCTAGATTTTCATTATTGTACTTTATAAAATCATGATTTTCATAACGAGCAGGAGTGAGGTACCATGTTTTTAAATTCATTCCACCTTGGGCATCATAACCATATTTGGTAAAAACATTACTGGGAATCTTAACAACATAGGTAAGGTGGATGGTCGTTTTTTGAAAAGGAGCTAATGGCGTTCTCAATTTAACTGAAATCACATCCGGATTTTCGACAGTTCTTTGCCAATTTAAAAAAAGCTTTTGGTTATCAATT
>CAWURM010000050.1:0-6751 GCA_963924965.1 uncultured Flavobacterium sp. | reverse complement strand
CAAATTTGGCAAAAAGATAAGGGAATTGCGGCTAAACAATGGTTAAAATAGTATTAAGAAAAAAAGACAACCAGAGAATGGTTGTCTTTTATATTCAGGCTTATTTAAAATCAAATTAAGCGATTTTAGACAATATTGCATTAAAGGTTGCGCTTGGACGCATTGCTTTTCCTGTTAATTCTGGATTAGGTTGGTAGTAACCCCCAATTTCTTGCGGTTTTCCTTGAGCTCCAATTAATTCAGCATTAATTTTTGCTTCATTTTCTTGAAATTCTTTTGCAATTGGAGTGAATATAGCATGTAATTCTGCATCTTTTCCTTGATTTGCAAGAGCAACTGCCCAATACATAGCAAGGTAGAAATGAGAACCACGGTTGTCGATTGATCCAATTTTTCTTGAAGGTGATTTGTCATTTTTTAGAAAAGCATCATTAGCTTCATCTAATGTTTCTGACAATACGATAGCTTTAGAATTGTTAAGAGATTGTCCTAAATGTTCTAAAGAAGCTCCAAGTGCTAAAAACTCACCAAGTGAATCCCAACGTAAGTATCCTTCTTTTGTAAATTGCTCCACATGTTTTGGAGCTGATCCACCAGCACCAGTTTCAAACAATCCACCACCATTCATTAAGGGTACAATTGATAACATTTTTGCTGAAGTACCTAATTCTAAGATTGGGAATAAATCAGTTAAATAATCACGCAATACATTACCTGTTACTGATATCGTATCTAATCCATCTTTAATTCTACTCAATGTGAAATTAGTAGCTTCAATAGGGTTTAAAATACGGATATCAAGTCCAGTTGTATCGTACTCTTTTAAGTATGTCTTTACTTTCTCGATTAATTGTCTGTCATGAGCTCTGTTTTCATCTAACCAGAAAACAGCAGGAGTGCTTGACAAACGAGCTCTATTGACAGCTAGTTTTACCCAGTCCTGAATAGGAGCGTCTTTGGCTTGACACATTCTAAAAATGTCATTAGCTTCAACTGCTTGTTCCATTAAAACGGTTCCTTTTGTGTCCACAACACGTACAACTCCATTTCCAGTCATTTGGAAGGTTTTGTCATGAGATCCATATTCTTCAGCTTTTTGAGCCATCAAACCTACGTTAGGTACACTTCCCATCGTTGTAGGGTCAAAAGCACCATTCTTTTTACAGAAATCGATTGTTGCTGTGTAGATTCCAGAATAACATCTGTCTGGAATAATAGCTAAAGTGTCTTGTTGTTTTCCTTCTTTGTTGTACATCTGACCTGAAGTACGAATCATAGCTGGCATCGAGGCATCTACAATAACGTCAGATGGTACGTGAAGATTTGTTATTCCTTTATCTGAATTAACCATCGCTAATGCTGGGCCGTTTTCGATAGCTTTATTGATTGCCGCTTCTACTTCAGCTTGCTCAGGTCTTCCCGCAATTTTAGCATATACATCACCTAAACCATTTCTAGTATCAATACTTAATTCATCAAATAAATCAGCATATTTTTCAAATACAGTTGCGAAGTACACCTCTACAATAGCACCAAAAATAATCGGGTCAGAAACCTTCATCATCGTTGCTTTCAAGTGAACTGAAAGTAAGATGTTGTTTTTCTTAGCTTCAGCAATTGCTTTTGATACAAATGCTTTCAACGCTTTTAAATGCATCACAGAACTGTCAATAATTTCACCCACTTTTAGAGGCGTACTTTCTTTTAAAACAGTTGTTTTTCCATTTTCGGCTACGAATTCAATTTTCACATCCGTTGCTTCAGCAATCGTCAATGATTTTTCACTTCCGTAGAAATCTCCTGTTTCCATTGAAGCCACTTCGGTTTTTGAATCTGCTGACCAAGCTCCCATGGAATGGGGGTTTACTTTGGCGTAATTTTTAACTGCCTTAGGTGCTCTACGGTCTGAATTTCCTTCACGTAAAACAGGATTTACAGCTGAACCTAATATTTTAGAATATTTTTTCTTAATCTCATTTTCTTCCTTGTTTTGAGGCTCTTCAGGAAAATTAGGAACTTTATATCCATGTGATTGTAGTTCACTAATGGCTTCTTTTAATTGAGGGACAGATGCTGAAATATTTGGTAATTTGATGATGTTAGCTTCTGGAGCAGTAGCTAGTTTTCCAAGTTCCGCTAAAGCGTCTTTTACTTTTTGATCTTCATTCAAAAACTCTGGAAAGTTAGCAAGAATTCTTCCTGCTAGTGAAATATCTTCGGTTTCAATTTCAATTCCTGCTGTAGCAGTAAATGCTTTAACAATTGGTAAAAAAGAATAAGTTGCTAATAAAGGCGCCTCATCTGTTAGTGTGTAAACGATTTTGGATTTTTCAGTCATTTTTTTATTTTTATAATCGTATCCCTTTAAGCTGGGATGTAGAATGTGTATTTTGCTTAAAATTAAGCGAGGCAAATATATGAAAATCAGACCGAAATAGGATGCGGTTTTGGTTAGAAAAACAACAATTATTCAATAACTAACGAGTTAACCTCAAAATGTTATTTTTATTATTGTTGAAAGTTTGGTTTTTATTGCGAATTAAGCAAAAAAAAAGTCCCGACAATGTCGAGACTTTTATGATAAAGAGATAGTGGACTATCTTCTTTTGTCTTTGATTTTTGCTTTTTTACCAGTAAGTTCTCTGAAGTAGAAAATTCTAGCTCTACGAACTGCACCTTTTTTGTTGATTTCAACTTTTTGTAAAGCTGGCAAGTTTACTGGGAAGATACGCTCAACTCCAACAGCACCTGACATTTTACGAATAGTAAAAGTTTCTGTGTTACCAGAACCTCTTCTTTGGATAACAACTCCTTTAAAAAACTGTGTTCTAGTTTTTTCACCCTCTTTAATTTCGTAATAAACTGTGATTGTGTCTCCAGCTCCAAAAACAGGGAAGTCTTTTCTTGTTACTAATTCGTCTTTGACGAATTTCATTAAATCTGCCATGATATATTTAATTATGGTTTTTTTTCAAATCAACATTCACGGATCTCGCCAGAGGTTAATCTAAAGTGGGTGCAAAAGTAAATAATTATTTTGAATTATAAATTATAAATTTTGAATTATTTAAGCACTTATTTAGAGCCCTTTATACTTTTAAACGTAACATTAATATTAATTACTCCTCCAATAAATCTGGGCGTCTTGTTTTTGTGTGTTCATAAGCTTGATCTTCTCGCCATTTGTCGATCTTGGCAAAATTCCCACTTGTAAGCACATCGGGCACTTTCCATCCTTTGTAGTCAGCAGGTCTTGTATAAATAGGACCAGATAACAAACCGTCTTGAAAACTATCTGTCAAGGCCGAGGTTTCATCACTTAAAACACCGGGAATTAATCGAATTAATGCATCTGATAAAACTAGTGCTCCTAATTCTCCACCGGATAATACATAATCCCCAATCGAAATTTCTTTGGTAATAAAATGATCACGAACCCTTTGATCTACTCCTTTGTAATGACCGCATAGTATAATGATGTTTTCGTACATAGACATCGTGTTTGCCATTTTTTGATTCAGTGTTTCTCCATCAGGCGACATGTATATAATTTCATCATAGGCTCTTTCACTTTTCAAATGTGTAATGCAAGCATCTATAGGTTGCACGGTCATCACCATTCCAGCGCCACCTCCGTATGGGTAATCGTCTACACTTTTTTGTCTGTTAGTGGTATAATCGCGTAAATTATGAAAATGTACCTCTACTAATCCTTTGTCAATAGCGCGTTTCATAATAGAAGCCTCAAATGGACTCCTTAGTAACTCTGGTAAAACGGTAACAATATCAATGCGCATAATTTATTTTCTAAGTTTTGAACTGCAAAGGTACAAAGTTTTTCAAGAGTTATTTCTTAGGATTTTATATAGGTGAAATACTTTATTCTTGTAGATGACGCTGTTTTTCGATAAAAATATGTAACATATTAATACGGTATAGTGATATATTTATATACTTTTATACAAACTAATTATAATACTATGAAAATTTTTTCGAACATAATTTTATCCAGTAGCGTGTTCGTATTGATTGTTTCTATGCAGTCGATTAATGCGCAAAATAAATCTGTTAAAATGACAAATCCATTATTACAAAAAAGTAAGCTACAGTATCAAGCGCCTAATTTTAAAATAATAAAAGACCAACATTTTAAGCCCGCTTTTGAATATGGTTTAGCCGTCCATGACAAAGAAATTAAGGCTATTGCTGATAATCCTGTTAAAGCAACTTTTCAAAACACCGTGTTGGCTCTGGAAACTTCGGGAGTTGATTTAAAAAGAGCAACTACTGTTTTTTATAATTTAACAGGATCTAATACTAATCCTAGTTTGCAAGCTTTACAAGAAGAGTATGCGCCAAAATTCTCAGCGCATAGTGATAAAATGTACTTGAATAGCAAATTATACAAGCGTTTTAAAGCAGTCGATTTGAATGCACTTCAAGGGGAAGATAAAAAATTAACGCAGTATTATTTGCAGGAATTTGAATTGGCTGGTGCCAATTTATCAGATGCTGATAAAGAAAAAATGAAAAAAATAAATGAGGAATTAGCGAGCTTAGGGACTTCATTTGGTAATAAATTATTAACTGCACGTAAAAACGGTGCTGTCTTGTTTGACAATGCATCAGATTTGGACGGTTTAAGTGTTAATGAAATTGCTGCGGCAAAAGCCAAAGCAACTGAAGCAGGTCATGAAGGGAAATATTTAATAGGATTATTGAATACAACGCAACAGCCGCTTTTGCAAAGTTTGACTAATAGAGCAACGAGAGAGAAGTTGTTCAAATCATCGTGGACTCGTTCTCAAAAGAATGATGATGGAGATACGCGCGAAGTACTAGAAAGAATGGCGAGATTGCGTTTGCAAAAAGCCAACTTAATGGGTAAAAAGACATTTGCTGAGTGGAAAATTCAAGATCAAATGGCGCAAACACCGGAAAGAGCGATGGATTTATTAGCAAAAATTGCTACCCCAGCTGTTGCAAAAGCGAAAATCGAAGCCAAAGAAATTCAAGATTTAATTGATGCTCAAAATGGCGGTTTTAAACTGGAACCTTGGGATTGGAATTTTTACTCAGAGCAGGTACGAAAAGCCAAATATGATTTGGACGAAAGTCAAGTAAAACCATACTTTGAGCTCACCAGGGTTTTAGAAAAAGGAGTGTTTTTTGCCGCTAAAAAAATGTATGGAATCACTTTTAAACAGCGTACGGATTTACCTGTTTACCACCCGGATGTTGTGGCTTACGAAGTATTTGATAATGACGGAAAGTCAATCGCTATTTACTATTTAGATTTCTATACCAGAGACAATAAAAATGGGGGTGCATGGATGAGCAATTTTGTTGAGCAATCCCATTATTTAAAACAAAAACCAGTAATTGTAAACGTATATAATTTTGCTAAACCTGTAAATGGAAATCCTTCATTAATTAGTTTTGATGATGTTACTACTATGTTTCATGAATTTGGTCATACTCTACATGGTTTATTTGCTAATCAAAATTATATTAGTCTTTCTGGAACATCAGTGCCACGTGATTTTGTGGAGTTTCCTTCTCAAATAAATGAACATGCTGCTTTAGATCCAGAAGTTTTAAAAAATTACGCTATTCACTTTAAGACAAAAGAAGTAATCCCTCAAGAATTAATTGAAAAGATTAAAAAAGCGGAAACCTTCAATAAAGGATATGATGTGACTGAGCTTTTGGCTGCCTCGACTTTAGATATGGCGTGGCATAGTGTGGAAAATGAAGCCGATTTTAAGCCAACCTTAGTTTTTGAAAACGAAGTACTTCAAAAATACGGACTACTTGTAAACGAAGTACCAACAAGGTATCATACTCCTTATTTTGCGCACATTTGGTCAGGTGGATACTCTGCGGGTTATTATGCTTATACCTGGTCAAAAACTTTAGATTATAATGCATTTGATTGGATGAAAGCCAATGGAGGTTTAACGAGAGAAAACTGTGAACGTTTTAGAAAATACATTCTATCAGTTGGAAATAGTGTAGACTTAAATCAAGCTTTTAAAGAATTCATTGGTCATGATATGGAAATCGAGCCTTATATAAGAAACGCAGGACTTACTAAATAGGAAAGTCGCATTATGAAAGAGAAAATAGCATCCGTAACGGGTGCTTTTTTTTATAATAATTATAGCTATCGGTAATAGATAAAAGTTCGGTGAGGCATTATTAAAATTTCTTAAGGATGTTTATAGTTTTTATTTTGAAAAAAAAAACTGTAATGTTCTTTTAAGGATGATATTTATCATGTTTTTTAATCTTGGATATTTTTAAATTTGATATGATAAAGAGAGGTGTTGGTATTATTTTCCGCGTTCGTACTTCAAAAACTATGAGGAAGATTTATGGTAGAATGTGAAACTAGAGAAAGTTTTTCAAGTGGAAGCTTAGGGAAGTAATAGTAATGTTCAGGTATGGATTTTTTTTAAATTTTACGTGTAGCTATTTGACAATAAGACTAAACAATAAGAAAAATGATTTTCATTATTAAAAAAATGAAAATATTAACATTAAAATGACATAACGGATACAAACAAAAAGAAAAATGTTCTATATTTAACTTGGATTAGGATGATTACATTCAAAATACTGCTCCATTTAGATGAAATTGTGCTTGATGTTCGTCCTTTCTTCTGTTACATTATTTAATTAACTTGTTTTTTTGGTAAATGAAAAAAAATCCAATCCGTTATTTTATTCTTAGCATTGTAATTTTGAT
>CAWURM010000049.1:0-3084 GCA_963924965.1 uncultured Flavobacterium sp. | reverse complement strand
AATCATTTCCAATTATTGGATCCATTTTAGGTCTGGGAGTTCTAATTATTGGGATTTTTTTAAAAAATAATTCGGTGAAAAATACTGGCTTTTCTCTTTTAATTGTCGCTGCAATTTTTGCTTTTGTTAGCATGGCTACAGGCGAAGGAGCTGAAGAAATAGTAGAAGATATGCCTACTATAGGCAAGAAGATTATTCATGAACACGAAGAAATTGCAGAAA
Source organism: uncultured Flavobacterium sp. (assembly GCA_963924965.1). GTDB lineage: Bacteria > Bacteroidota > Bacteroidia > Flavobacteriales > Flavobacteriaceae > Flavobacterium. The sequence goes on along the minus strand of CAWURM010000049.1, from coordinate 2,862 downwards.
AATTTGCTTTAGCCATTTATGCCGCTGGTATTTTTAGCATGGTGGCACTTTATGCTAACTTTAAGAAAAACAAATTTGCTAAAATGAGTACGTACCTTACTTTGATATTAGCTTTACTTGCTGCTGGAATAGCAACAGTAGTAGGTAATTCAGGTGGTGAGATTCGTCACACGGAGATTAGAGAAAATAATGATACTTTATCTTCTACAAGTATAAACGCAGTACGAGTAGGTATCAACGATTCTATGAAGAAAAAATACGACTAGAACACTATTTAACAAATAATTGATATTTAGTTAAAATTAAAATAGCATATTAAATTAAATATTTTTTATATTTGCACCAGAAATAAAACAAAGACTATTACAATTATGTTTACAATACAATTACATCATCATCATTTTCATTATTGCTCTCAAGCGATGTGTTAATGATATGGTTGTAAATCATCATATTTTAAAACCCGTTTGAGTACTTCAAACGGGTTTTTTATTACCTATTTTTTGTACTCGAACATAATAGAAACAAAACTAAAAACAAAAAAATGAGTACATTAAAAATTGCAATTCAAAAATCAGGACGTTTAAACGAAGACAGTATCCAAATTTTAAAAGACTGTGGAATATCTATCAACAACGGAATCGACCAATTAAAAGCCGAAGCTTCTAACTTTCCTCTTGAAGTTTTATATCTAAGAAATTCTGATATTCCACAATATTTAATTGATGGAGTGGTAGATATCGCTATTGTTGGTGATAACTTATTAGTTGAAAAAGGAAAAGGGATACAAGTAGTTCAAAAATTGGGTTTTTCTAAATGCAAAGTCTCTGTAGCTGTCCCTAAATCATTCGAATATAACTCCATTCAAGATTTAGATGGATTACGAATCGCGACTTCTTACCCAAATACAGTAATTGAATATTTCAATTCATTTGGAATCAATGTAGATATTCACCAAATTTCAGGGTCTGTTGAGATTGCTCCTAATATTGGACTGGCAGATGCGATTGTTGATATCGTTTCAAGCGGAAGTACCTTATTTAAAAACAACTTGAAAGAAGTAGAAATTATCTATAAAAGTGAAGCAGTTTTAGCGGTTTCTCCAAAAGTAACTCCTGATGTTCAAAAATTAATTGATACTTTAAAATTCCGAATAGAATCAGTTTTAAGAGCTCGAAAATCAAAGTATATTTTGATGAACGTGCCTAACGATAAAATAGAAGAAGTAGGTAAAATTCTACCTGTTTTACGCAGTTTAACAGTTTTGCCATTAGCACAAGAAGGATGGAGTAGTGTGCACTCTGTTATCGATAAAGATACTTTTTGGGATGTAATCGATCAACTAAAAGAGGCTGGTGCCGAAGGAATTTTGATTTGCCCAATTGAAAAAATGGTACTGTAATTAATTATAAATTATTTTTTCAATTTTTTAATTTTTCAATCTTTAAATCAAATGAATAAAATATACAAACCAAAACCCGAAACTTGGTCAGCTATTTTAGAGCGACCTACAAAAACGGTGGATGATATAGAACTTACTGTAAAAGAAATTTTTAAAGAAGTGCAGAAAAAAGGAGATGAGGCTGTGGCCAAATACACTTCGATTTTTGACGGAGTCACTTTTGAAAACCTAGAAGTTACATCACAAGAAATTGAAGATGCTGTCGCATTAGTCCCAGCCGAATTGAAAAACGCGATTCAATTAGCCAAAAGCAATATTGAAAAGTTTCATGCTGCTCAAAAAACAGTCAAAGTTGAAGTAGAGACTGTTGAAGGCGTAAAATGCTGGCAAGAAAAAAGACCCATCCAAAAAATTGGTTTATATATTCCAGGAGGTACTGCACCCTTATTTTCAACAGTTTTAATGTTGGCAGTACCTGCAAATATTGCAGGCTGCAAAGAAATTGTGTTGTGCTCTCCACCTGATAAAAAAGGAAATATTAATGCAGCTATTTTGTATGCAGCGCAGTTGTGTGGTGTTACAAAAATTTTAAAAGTAGGCGGAATTCAAGCCATTGCTGGCTTAACCTTCGGGACAGAAACTATCCCGAAAGTGTATAAAATTTTTGGACCAGGAAACCAGTTTGTCACTGTAGCTAAACAATTAGCTACACAGTTTGGAGTAGCGATTGATATGCCTGCTGGCCCTTCAGAATTGTTAGTTGTTGCTGATGATGCTGCAATTCCTGCTTTTGTAGCTTCGGATTTACTTTCGCAAGCAGAACACGGAACAGATAGCCAAGTGATTTTAGTTTCGACTTCAAAAAAATTGATTGACTTGGTTGAAGAAGAAATCCAAGTCCAATTAGAGCAATTACCTCGAAAAAAAATTGCCGAGAAAGCGATAGCCAACTCTAAATTAATTTTTGTCGAAAATGACACTATTGCCCTAGATTTAATCAATGAGTACGGACCTGAACACTTTATTGTTTGTACTGCCAACGATGATTTTTACATCAACGGAATAGAAAATGCAGGCTCTGTTTTTATTGGGAATTATACCCCAGAAAGTGCTGGAGATTATGCTTCAGGAACTAATCATACTTTGCCAACAAACGGTTATGCTAAGAATTATAGCGGTGTAAACTTAGATAGCTTTACAAAATCAATGACTTTCCAAAAGATTTCTGAAAAAGGAATCCAGAATATTGGATATGCTATTGAAATCATGGCAGAAGCAGAAGGGTTACAAGCGCATAAGAATGCAGTAACACTAAGATTGAAGAGTTTAGAATAAAGAACATAGAATAAGGAAAATAGATATGCATTTAGAACGACAATAAATCTTTGTTCTATTCTCTATATTCTTTACTCTTTTTAAAACAAGTAAATGGAAAATTTCGATATAAATAATTTAGTTCG
>CAWURM010000048.1:0-2718 GCA_963924965.1 uncultured Flavobacterium sp. | reverse complement strand
CAAAAAAAAGGAACTGAATATTAAATCCTTTTACGACTTGCGAAAAAGCAATTTAAAATCGCTTGAAGCCATCATCACCGAAGGTCAGGATAAAGGCGTATTTAGAAAAGACATTTCAATTCCGTTGATAACCCCCACTATTCTTGGCACTTTTTTCCATTTCCATATGAATAAAGAGTATTTCATGGATTTATTAAATTTAAACACAGAAGAATTATACAACAATTATATAAAGGTCAATCTGACTAAACACATTCAACAAACCATAAAAGCACTTCTGATATATGAAAGTTAGTCAACTCATGCTCTTTGGGATATTCTTCATCGGAATTTCATCAATAGAAGCACAAGAAAAAAAGAGCTTAACCCTCGATGAAGCCATTCATTTGGCCTGGGCCAAAAGCAACGAGGTTTCTTTGGCAAACACTAAAGTAAACACCAAAAAACACGAATTACAGTCTGTAAATAACAACAGATATCCTGATTTAAAAATTTCAGGACAGTACCAACGATTGACAAACGCATCCGTTGATTTAAAAATCAACAAAAATAATAGTGCAACTGCTGAACCACTACCTGTCGTAAATCAATTAATGTTAGGGCAAGTAAATGCAAGCCTACCCATATTTGCCGGTTTTAAAATTCAAAACAGCATTAAAGCCTACGATAACATTTATCAGGCCGAAAAAGCCAGTGCCATGCAAACCAAGGAAGAAGTAGCAATGATGGTGGTTAATTACTATGCCAGTTTGTATAAAGCACAAAAAACAGTCGAGCTTTTAAAAGAAAATCAAAAAAGTGCACAACAACGCGTCACTGATTTTCTAGAATTGGAAAAAAACGGAATCATTCCAAGAAATGATTTATTAAAATCACAACTTCAGGTTTCCAAAGTACAGCTTTCATTAGACAGAGCCATCAGTGAATTAAACACGGTGAATTTTGAGCTTGTCAGTCTGCTAAAAATGGACGCCAAGACAAAATTAGAAATCAAAGAAAGTGATTTTGCCGACTTCCTAATGACGAATATTCCAACGAATGACGAACTAGCATTGGGAAACCGTAAAGATTTAGAATCCATTCGACTACAAGAAAAAGCAAGTTTAGCTAATGTTCAAATGGCCAAAAGCGGTTATTATCCTTCTATTTCAATCATTGGAGGTTATACGGCATTAGATTTAAAAAATGTTATTACGGTACAAAACGCCATGAATATAGGTGTTGGTGTCTCATATGATTTAAGCGGTATTCTGAAAAACGGTACCAATGTTAAAATAGCGGAAAGCAAAGCACTTGAAATACAAAATTCAGAAATGATGCTTACTGACTATATTAAAATACAAGTACAAAAAGCCATTGAAGATTATGATCTAGCTTTAAAACAAGATTTAGTTTACAATCAGGCAGTGGAACAAGCATCAGAGAACTACAGAATTATAAAAGACAAATACGATAACGGTTTATCTGATACCAATGATCTTCTTGAGGCTGATGTGGAACAACTGGGTTCCAATATCAATAAAACACTAGCTCGAGCTAATGTGATCCAAAAATACTATGAGTTGCTTTCTGTAAGTGGGCAATTAAACCAAACTTTCAATCTTTCAAAAATATAATCGACACCTAAAATGACTAAGAAAAAAACCAATACCAAGTTTATCATTATAATCACTTCATTAGTACTACTAGGTGTTATTTATGGAACCTATAAGTATGTTCATTCCCTTTCTCACGAAGGAACTGATGATGCGCAGATTGAGAAAAACATGAACCCAATTATTCCAAGAGTATCGGGATATGTAAGTAAGGTGTTTATAAAAGACAACGATTTTGTAAAAAAGGGAGATACTTTGTTTACGATTGACAAGAAAGATTACCAATTAAAAATTGACGAAGCAACAGCAAATTTGGCTGCAGCCGAAGGAAATTTAGAAGTTACAAAAGCCGACATCGGTAGTATTTTGGCCAGTATTTCTGTATCAGAAGCTAATGTAAAATCAGCGGGTGGAAACATTGAAAGCGCTAAAATCAGATTGGATCGTGTCAACAGTGATTACAACAGATATAACAATTTATATAAAAGCCATACGATTACAAAACAACAATACGAGCAGGCATTAGCAGCTAAATTAGAAGCTGAAAATCAAGTGCGCATTTTGCAACAGCAAGAAAAAGCAACTGCTTTTCAAAAATCAGTTGTTGTGGCAAAATCAAAAGCAACGGACAAACAAACAGATGTGGCTTCAGCCAATATTAAAAGAGCGAAAGCATTACTTGACTCTGCAATTTTAAATTTAAGTTATACGGCGATCACTGCTGCAATTGACGGGCAGGTTTCTAAAATTGACATTCAACCAGGACAATTAGTTCAACCAGGACAGTCTCTTTTTTATATTATCAACAACAATGAAGCATGGGTTGTAGCTAATTTTAAAGAAACACAATTAAATAAAATGGTTACTGGACAAAAAGTGACTATCAAAGTAGATGCGTATCCTGATTATGATTTTAATGGAACGGTAACTTCCTTTTCTCCTGCAACTGGAGCACGTTTTTCTATTTTGCCTCCAGATAATGCCACTGGTAATTTTGTAAAAACGATTCAACGATTACCAGTAAAAATTAGCATTGATGCAAACAACGATATTGAGAAAATAAAATTATTACGTCCGGGAATGAATGTGGATGTAGACGTACATATAAAATAAAATGGTAATA
>CAWURM010000047.1:0-27235 GCA_963924965.1 uncultured Flavobacterium sp. | reverse complement strand
GAAACTTCGGCTGTTAATGCCGTAGAATTACCTTTAAGATTTGCATCTACATAGGTTTTTACTGATTTCACTGTTGGATACATGGTATCAGAAGCACCATCCGTAGTTAGATTTGTGCTTTTATTTGCAGAGTCTTCTTTTTTATTTAGAGAAGATTGAGTTAAAATGCTAATTGGCTTATCTAAATCTCGAGTATTATCAACATTTTCAATTTCAAAATTAATTTTAGCTCCTAAAACAGTGGTCGCATTTGTTCCTCCATTTTCAGTGGAAACAATTCCGACCACATTTTCTGCGTTTGATGCCCAATAGGCATTGGGAACATAATTAAATTGTTGATTGCTTATTTCGACATAATTGGCGCATTTACCATCTACATCGATACCAACAATCAAACTTTTCTTTGATGAATTCCATACTATTGATTGGAACGAGCTGGCATAACCATCTGTTTGATAACCTGATCCAATGATTAAATTCACCATACCAAATTGATCGGTAGTAGCTGGAACAGATTCTTGGTATTCAATATTTGAAAATTCATCAATAAAAGTAAAACTTAGACAAACATTCCTTTTAATCAATGGACTATTTGGAGTATTTGCATTTGAAGACTGGGTACCTTGTGTATTCATAATTACAGCTTGGTACGTAATTCCATTAGTTTGAGAATAACTTTTTGCCGCAACAAAAAACAGAAATAAAAAAATTATTTTTTTCATATTGAAATGAATTAGAAATGAACTTAAAGTTCCAATTAATTAATTTTGAAAAATAATTCCCTTGAAGTGGTATTAGGGACATAGATAAACTATTACTATCTATTAAGAATTTAACTGAATTCGAAGATGTTAACAATTCTGTTTAGAATCATTACTACAATTAAAATTATTGATTTTTTATAAATATACAAGTTGAAATGTAAATGACAATTTAATTTTTGAAAATAAAAAAAATCTGGTATTAAAGTACGGTCTAAAGAAAAGTAGTTTTTTATCATATTTTAATAATTTGAGTGTAGTAACTAAAGTTGTTCGTGTACAAATGCACTAAATAATGGTTGGTGGGTAAATGTGATAAGCTCACACTTAATATAGTTCCTACAGCACCCTGCCTGCCTTCATAAACTAAGCGTCCACTAATATCAAATACATTGATGATAATAGGGTCAGTAATAAATGTAGAAAATTCAAACTTTATAGTATCTGAAAATGGATTTGGGTAGGTTTTAGTGTTAATAACCTCAACACTATTTGAAGCAATATAGGTACCCCATAAACTTTGCTGAAAACCTTGCATTACAATGTTTTTTTTATCCGAAGTCCCAATACTTCCTTGCTGACCAATTGTTTGGGTGACAGTTATTCCATTAGACAATTTGACCGACGCTCCTTGCGACGAAAGCATTTGATGATGCAATACTTGTCCGTAAAAAGTGAATGAAGAAAAAAATAAGAGTAAAAATTTCATAGGAATCCTTATTTATAAATAACACCTTGTTAATATATTAAAATTGAATTTAATACTATTAGCATTAAAAAACAAGTTTAAATGCGTATTTATGCGATAAAATACACTTTTAAGTATTTTTTATACATATTAACTTACAAAAAAATACACGACATTTTTTAAATAAAAAAGGTCCAACTGTTAAGTTGAACCTTATAAAAATACTAATTATTATATTACTTTTTGTAATACTTCCTATATTTTGGATAAGTAATTGCCCCAATAAAAGAAATTGTCCCAAGAGAATACCAAATCCAACTTAATGAATGCGCTTCACCACTCGCATAGGAATGTAAACCTACTAAATGAAAGTTTACTCCATAATAGGTAAATAAAATTGATACAAAAGCAAACATACTCATTAAATTAAAAATCCACTTTCCTCGTAGAGAAGGAACAAATCTTGCATGAATTACAAAGGCGTACACCATTATACTAATAAGTGCCCAAGTTTCCTTTGGATCCCATCCCCAGTATCGACCCCAACTTTCATTAGCCCATTGTCCTCCTAAAAAGTTACCAATGGTAAGCATAATTAAACCTACAGTCAAAGCCATTTCATTGATGTAAGTAATTTCTTGAATATTTAAATCCATTTTGGCTCTATTCTTTTCATTTGTAAAAAAGATCAATAATAAAGAGACAAAACCTAATATCATCCCTAATGCAAATGGCCCATAACTAGCTACAATTACTGCTACGTGAATCATTAACCAATACGAATTAAGTACGGGTTGCAAATTAGCTATTTCTGGATCGATCCAATTGGCATAAGCAGCTGCAAGAATCATCGCTGAGACGAATGCTGCCGATGCTACCGTTAATTTTGATTTAATATCAAATGCTAACCCAAAAAACATAGTTGCCCAAGCTACATAAACAATGGCTTCATACGCATTGCTCCATGGTGCATGCCCTGAAATGTACCAGCGTGCTCCTAGTGTAATCGTGTGCAAAACAAACAAAATTGCTATAACAATATGCATCGCATTTACTAAGAAACGTAATGCTTTTGTATCCTTAAAAATTTGAAGAATTACAAACAACATCATTAATATTGCAGCATATAAATAGGCAAATGGCAGTTTTTGAAGTAAATCATACTTATTGTATAAAATCTCCATCGAAATTTTGTCTTCACTAGGTCGTACTTTAGCTCCAAATTTCTTTTGGAAACCATTAAGACTTTCGACTAAATCATCGGCATTTTTATAATCATTAGAAATAGAAGAATTATTTAATGACCCAAAATACAAAGGCAGAACACTTTTAGTATAAGTTGAATCCATTCCTTTTAATCCCGCTTCTCCTAACTCTAATGACGAAACCCATTTATTATTAGGATCATTAGGAATAGGGAATATTTTTAATATTCGTCCGCTCAAGGCAGATTCCATTAAGTTTACTTTTTTATCTGTCTCGATGAAATCTTTTTCAAACTGGTTTGGATTAGCCGCTTTGTATGCATTATCTAAAAATGGAGCTAATTTATAATTCCCTTTTGAATCAAAGAATGCGATAAATGGAGCCTTTTCGGCTTTCACATCAACACCAATTAGCTTACGGATACTGTCATTCCCGCTTCTTAAATAAATTAATGGAATTTCTATCCATAACTGCGCATATTGCGACATGGACAAGAATACCTGATCAGAGTTCATTCCTTTATAGTCATTAGCATGACTTACTTTTCTCAATAATTCTGATGAGAAAGTATTAATCGGTTTCATTCGCCCACCTGCATCTTGAATAACTAATCTTCCAAATTTAGCCGCATGTTCTTCCTTTACTTTGAATTTATTTAATAACGAATCCAATTGTTTTTCAGTAGGAGCTACTCTTGTATGTGCTGTACCCTCTGTATGATCAGCGTGATTTCCGTTTGCATCATGCTCATGATTGTGTGTTTGAGCGAAACTATTAAAACTCAATAGTAAAACTAAAATGGTTATTAGTTTTGATTTTTTAACCTTTACCACTTCTAACTTTCTTTTTAAATCAGCAAAACGAGAATACTTGGTAAACATAATAGCCATCATAGCAAAAAACAACATAAAATAACCCGCATAGGTAATTGCAGTTCCCCAAAAATCGTGGTTAACTGATAAAACAGTTCCTTTTTCATCTGGATCAAATGAGGACTGGAAAAAACGATATCCTTTGTGATCTAAGACGTTATTCATGAAAATTCTAGCATCAAAATTTTCAGTACTATCTTGAACAGTGACTTTACTTTCAAATGAAGAATAGCTTTTCTCTGTTCCAGGATATTTTTGGGCTATGAAATCGTTTAATTTGATTTTAAAAGGCAACACATAAGCTTTGCTGCCGTAAAAAAAAGTATAATCAATCGCTCCTATCTTTACCGTTTGAAAATCCCCTATTTTTCCTTTTGAGCCAACCACAGTAACTTCTTTTTCTTGACCTTCGGCTTTTACAGTTAAAACTAATGCATCCTCATGCGTTTTCGCTTTGAAATCATTGTTTGACTCGTATGCAATTACTCCTTTTACAGCAGGGTCAGGAAAAACAAAACGCTTTTCTCCAATACTATATAACGATCGCATCATTAATGGTTGTACAATATCCTTAGTAACTTCGCCTTGCAGCTTATCAGCCATGCGCATAAAGTTTCCTTCAAATGGTGTTTGAATCGTATACTCAGCACCCGTTGTATTGATATTTATGGCCCCATCTGTGGGTTTATTTAATGCAAATAAAACATTGTGGATATTTTGAACTTCGCCTTCCTTCAAGAAATGCTCTTCACGACCACCGTCACCAGCTTCTACTAACTTTAGATAGAGAACTCCATTAGCATCTTCTTTCACATATTCCTTAGCACCTAATATAAAGTTCTTGTACGTTACCTCAAATGGCGTATCTGCAAATTTATTTGAAATCGAAAAACTATTATTAGTCACAGGCGAAAGCAATAGTGATTTCTCAAAAACGCGACGCTTCATTTCTCCTTTGTACTCTCCATCTACAAAAACAGTCAAGAACGTTTTATCAGAATAGAATTGATTTTCGGCTGCACCTTCTCGTATTGGCATCATTCCCTCATAACTAATATAGCGCGTTACAAATGCACCCAAAAGAATAAAAACAAAAGCCAAATGCAGCAATAACGTAGCCCATTTTTCCTTTTTTAAGAGCTGATAACGCTTAATATTACCTATGAAATTAATCATAAAAAAGACGTGAATGGCCTCGAACCACCAAGAATTATATATTAAAATACGAGCAGTATCAGTATTGTATTTACTTTCGATGAAAGTTCCTGCGCCCATTGCTATTGCATAAGTTACGAAAAGCATGGCCATTAATCGTGTAGAAAATAAAATGGAGAATAATTTTTTATTCATTTTAAAGGAATTGCGTTTTATAAAAGTGCGACAAAAGTACTTAAAATTGTTGACTTGTTTATTTGTACAATTGTTAATTTAATCAAAATTTAAGCCTTTTAACCTCTAGTAAACAATTGTATTTGACGTTTTTTTTGTCGAAAATGTATCAAGAGAATAGTAGTAAACACTTTAAAAAAAATTACTAATTTTGTCAAATGATTAAAGTTAGTATTATAGGCTCAGGAAATGTTTCGCAGCATTTAATTGCCGCATTACAAAAGTCCCAAAAAATGGGGTCTGAAATCGAATTGACTCAAGTGTATTCAAGAAAAAAGGAAACACTTTCTCATTTAGTTGAATTCAAAAAAATTGTTACAGATTATGCTGAATTAGTAGAAGCTGATGTGTACATCATCTCCGTTTCTGACGATGCGATTGCAACTGTTTCTAATCAATTGCCCTTCAAAAACCGTTTGGTTGTTCATACTTCGGGAAGCGTTTCCTTGGATACTTTAAATACTAATAACCGAAAAGGGGTGTTTTATCCCTTGCAAACTTTTACTAAAAACAAAGAAGTCGATTTTAAATCTATTCCTATTTGTTTAGAAAGTGAAAATGCTACCGATTATCAGTTACTAGATAAAGTGGCTAAATCCATATCCGAAAAAGTCTTTACCATTAATTCCGAACAAAGAAAAGCCTTGCATGTAGCCGCTGTTTTTGTCAATAACTTTACGAATCACCTATATCAATTAGGGAACGAAATTTGCGAGGAACACCAAGTTCCCTTTGAAATTTTAAATGCTTTAATACAAGAAACTGCACAAAAAATAAATACCCTTTCACCACAAGATGCACAAACGGGGCCCGCAATTCGCAATGATAAGTTAACCATTGAAGCACATCAATTATTTTTATCCAATAGCAATCAATTTAATATTTATAAAACACTAACACAATCAATACAAGATCATGGCAAAAAGTTATAAAGAATTAATGAATGACATCACCACATTTATTTTTGACGTAGACGGCGTCCTTACGGACAGCTCCGTATTTGTAACCACCGAAGGAGAAATTCTAAGAACCATGAACATTAGAGATGGTTACGCTATGAAAGCGGCTGTTGAAAGTGGGTACAATGTGTGTATTATTTCGGGAGGAAGCAATGAAGGAGTTCGTGTGCGATTGCGTAATCTTGGCATTACTGACATTCATTTAGGAACACCAGATAAGGTTGAAACTTTTAAAGAATACACTGAATTATACAACATTAATCCAGAGCAGGTTTTATACATGGGGGATGATATCCCAGATTATCACGTGATGAAATTAGTAGGTTTACCCACTTGTCCTCAAGATGCTAGTCCTGAAATAAAAGGAATTTCAACTTATATTTCGCATAAAAATGGAGGAAAAGGTGCTGCTCGAGATGTTATCGAGCAAGTAATGAAAGTACAAGGGAAATGGATGGAATATTTTAACGGGCAACATGATTAAATCTCTTTTGAATGTATTTTCAAAATAGAAATAAATCAAAAAATCAAATCAGACAATCCATACTATGAATTTTCTAAAACTTATTCGGTACAAAAATTTGATCATGCTTGCTTTTATGCAGCTTGTTTTTAGGTACGGCTTTTTGAAACTGCAAAATGTTCCTTTGGTTTTGGAGGATTGGAAATACCTATTACTAGTTTTAAGTACTGTTTTAATAGCAGCAGCGGGATATGTTATCAATAATATTTTTGATCAAAATACAGATTTAGAAAACAAACCAAATAATGTAATTATTGGCAGAACCATATCTGAAAGTAGTGCCTACAACCTCTACGCTGCATTAAATATAAGCGGGGTGTCCATTGGGTTTTACTTATCAAATGTTATTTCAAAACCGGGATTTGCCGCTATATTTATTTTAATTGCCGCCACACTTTATATGTACGCCACTAGCTTGAAACAAATCATACTTGTGGGTAATTTTATAGTAGCGTTATTATTGGCATTTAGTGTCATTATCATTGGGATTTTCGACTTATTCCCAAGTATTACTTCTGATAATCAACAGATAATGGCTGTTCTTTTTTCTATCCTAATGGATTATGCTCTGTTTGCTTTTTTTATCAATCTTTTAAGAGAAATCATTAAAGATCTCGAAGATTTAAATGGGGATTACAACCAAGGGATGAAAACATTACCTATTATTTTAGGGGTCAAAAGAACGTCAAAACTAGTCTTTATTTTAAGCTTTATTCCCATAATTACTTTGCTGTTTTACATCAAAAATTATTTTATGGCTAATAATTTAAATTTCGCTGCCTTATATTCTATTGTTTTCATTCTGGCTCCGTTATTTTATTTCACCGTAAAAAGTTGGCAACCAAAAAATAAAATAGATTTTCATAACCTTAGCATATTGTTAAAATGGATTCTCCTGTTGGGGATTTTATCCATTCTAATTGTCACTTTAAATATAAAATATAATGCTTCAAGATAAATTAAAACACTACAAACTCATTTTAGCATCAGGCTCGCCGCGAAGACAGCAGTTTTTTAAAGATTTAGAATTGGATTTTGAAATTCGATTAAAAGAAATTGAAGAAATTTTTCCAATTGAACTTAAAGCAGATCAAATTACAGCTTATTTAGCAAAGCTTAAAGCTAGCGCCTTCGAAGGAGAATTAAATGACACTGAAATCTTGATTACTAGCGACACCATCGTTTGGCATAACAATAAAGCATTAGGAAAGCCAAAAGACAAAGAGGATGCTTTTGCTATTTTAAAATCTTTATCAAATAGTACGCACGATGTAATTACATCAGTTTGTTTTAAAACTAATTTAAAAACAGAGATAATAACCGAACGTACCAAAGTAACTTTTAATGAACTAACTGATGAAGCCATTCTTTATTACATAGATAACTATAAACCGTATGATAAGGCGGGAGCTTACGGTATTCAAGAATGGATTGGCTTTATTGGAGTTGCAAAAATTGAAGGTTCCTATGCCAATGTTATGGGACTGCCTGTTGATAAAGTTTATAAATATTTGAGTAACTTAGCATAAAACGAAACGTATGACTTTTTTTACTGATTTTACAAAAGAAGTAATTGCAACCGGAATTCTATTAATAGTGTTTTTTTTACTGCGCATCATTGTTGCCAAATTAGTTAGACGTTTCGCTCGAATAACGCATCGAATTGAGCATCGCACTAATTTGGTGATCAAGTACATTCATTTATTAACAAATATACTGACTTTAATAGCTTTAATATTAATATGGGGCGTTCAAACCAAAGATATAATTATTGCAATATCTTCAATCACTACTGTTGTAGGAGTCGCCATGTTTGCACAATGGTCAATATTAAGTAACATTACATCTGGAGTAATTTTATTCTTTTCTTTTCCATTTAAAATTGGAGATGTGATACGAATTCATGACAAAGATTTCCCAATTATAGCAGAAATACAGGACATCCGAGCCTTCCATGTAGCACTAATAACCAAAGACGGCGAAATTATTATCTATCCTAATAATCTATTATTCCAAAAAGGAATTTCGATCATGAAAATCCATCTTGAAGACATTGAGTTTGTAGACTAAATTACTTTTAAAAGGAATAAGTTAATGTTTATGATCTAAAAAAATAGTAAAGAAGTGGGAATTATATAAAAAAAACAAAAAAACATATAACTGCTATTTCTATCAAAAATATCACATTTGCTAGTTGAACATGAAGTAATTACAATACCAAATATTGTTTATTTTAAATACAACTGAAGCATGAACAATACAATAAAATATCCCTTCTATATAAGACTAGCTTTTTCTTTAATTAGCATTATCGGCATTACCTATATTTTTTGCATGGGCAAAAATATTTTAACTCCTGTATTATTGGCTTTTTTGTTTTCAGTGTTATTATTACCCATTGCATCATTTTTAAATTCAAAATTACGTTTCCCTAATGCAATAGCAGTCACTTTAACCGTACTTGTTTTTGTGCTTTTTATCGCCGGTATCTTAGCTTTCATTTCTTATCAAATAAGTGACATTGCTAGTGATTTTGAAGCCATTAGAAAAAATATAAATGTTTTTATAAATGACATACAACGCTATATAAGAACCAATTTTCATGTAAGCCTGTGGGAGCAAAGAAAATACATTGAAGATGTAACCGAAAATTCTGTAAAAAAGGGAAAAGAAAGTATTGGTACAACCCTGATGTCAGTAACAGATACAATAATGAATATTGCATTGATTCCCATCTACACTTTTCTTATTCTTTTATACAGAAAACATTTCGTGTTGTTTTTAACTAAATTATTTAGAGCTGAATTTCATGAGAAACTAAAAGGGATTTTAGCCCAAATAAAAGGAGCAATTCAAAATTACATTTCAGGTCTAATTATCGAAATGATCATTGTTTCCATTTTGACGAGTATAGGGCTTTATTTCATTGGCGTGCAATATTTCATTTTGCTAGGTATTATCACAGGAATTTTAAACCTAATTCCCTACATAGGTATTATTATTGCTGGATTTCTAACATTTTTATCCTCCTTAACCGGAACACCTGATTTGTCCATTATATTAGGTGTTGTGGGCGTAAATGTTGTAGTCCAAATAATTGATAATAATGTTTTGGTGCCCCTAATCATAAACAGTAAAGTACAAATAAATGCTTTTGTGTCTATAATAGGTATAATTATTGGAGGTTCAATCGCAGGAGTTGCAGGGATGTTTTTGGCAATACCAATATTAGCCATATTAAAAATCGTTTTTGACCAAATTGAATCTTTAGAGCCATGGGGGTATTTAATGGGAGATAATTTACCGAAAACTATAATTTGGAAGAACAAAAATAAAATCAAAGCTAAAAAAAAACTCCAGACAACAATTAATGATACAATAATCGACAATGCCATTGAATAGTTAAAACTAAAGTGTTATCTTTTGATTACACCGTCAATTTTGCAATTTCACCAGTATTAACTAGGCTCAATTAAAGAAAAATCAATGTCTCCAAAGCTAAAAATAGCGCTATTTTTTTTCTTGCTTTTTAGCTATCAATTCTCCTTTTCACAAATAGACAATCAAGAGAAAGACAGTACCGAAATATATAAAAATATTCAAACCTACTCGAAGAAAAATAAGTTTACAAAATTGATGTATGGTCTCGTTTTTCGACCAACCAAATCAACGGCAAAAGCAATAATTGCAAAACAAAAAAAACATTTAAAAGCAGAAGGGAAAATTATTAGAAATATTACTATTGTTACTCTCGATCCTTTTGGCTATTCTGATAGTGATACCGCTGTACATCCTAAAAACTGGTCTGAAAGGACCGGAAACCGACTGCATCTTAAATCCAAAGAATTTGCAATTCGAAATTTACTGCTTTTTACAAAGAATAGTAATTACAATATTTTTTTAATTAAAGAAACGGAGCGAATAATTAGATCACAACGTTTTGTAAATAGAGTTTCTATTACCGAACAATTAATCAGTAAAAAAAATGATTCTATTGATATCTTCATCCGGGTACTAGACTCCTGGAGTACGGTGCCAAAACTAGAAGTTTCAAGTTCCCGTCTTTCCATTGGATTATTGGAAAACAATTTTTTGGGTACTGGACAACAATTTGATTATCGATTTACAAATCGATTTACCGATGGAAAAAATGCAAATAATCTAACATATACGATTCCCAATATAAAAAACACCTTTATTAAATCAAAAGTAAAATACCAGACGGATCTCGATAATTACTATACTAAAAGCATCACTGTAGAAAGACCGTTTTATTCTCCATTAACAAAATGGGCAGGAGGAATAATATTGGAACAACAATTTAGAAAAGACACCATTCAAGGTGCCGATTTGATTTATAAAAATCAAAATTTCAAATACAGTCTTCATGATTTTTGGATCGGAAAAGCCTTTAACATTTTTAACGGAAGCTCTATTAACGAAAGAACAACGAATCTGGTTCTAACAGCTGACTTTATGAATAAGAATTATCTTGAAAGTCCAGCGCTTGCATATGATCCTATCGATTTTTATTCCAATGAAAAATTAATACTAATGGGAATTGGTATCAATACCCGACAGTTTATTGAAGATCGATATATATTTAAAAATGGTATAATAGAAGACGTCCCTATTGGGAGAATCTATGGTATAACTGCAGGATACCAATATAAAAATCAAACTTGGAGACCCTATTTAGGTGCCCAAATATCATTTGGGAATTATCATAAATGGGGGTTTTTAAGTACTAATTTGGAATTAGGAACCTACTTTAACCAATCTAAAACAGAACAAACATCGTTTTCTTTTCAAGCTAATTATTATACCAACTTATTTGAGCTAGGAAATTGGAAAGTAAGACAGTTCATAAAACCACAAGTAATTATTGGTTTGAATAGAAAAAATTCAATTGGCGATCAACTATCAATTAATGAAGATTATGGAATACAAGGATTTAACAGTGCTGTTTATGGTAATCATAAAATGGTAATGACACTGCAAACACAGTCCTATGCACCAAAAGATATTTGGGGTTTTCGCATGAATCCCTACTTTAATTATACAATTGCACTAATTGGAAATAGTGAATATACTATTCAAAAAAACAAAGGCTATTCTAAAATTGGAATAGGAGTCATCATTAGTAATGATTATTTGGTATTTAGCTCTTTTCAACTTTCCCTTTCGTATTACCCTACTATTCCTTTTCAAGGTGATTCTGTTTTTAGAACTAATGTGTTTCAGACCTCAGATTTTGGCCTTCAAAGTTTTGAATTAGCTAAACCCCGAACTGTCCTTTTTAAATAATTTTTCACAACTTATGCTTTATCCATTTAATATACAGCGTTTTAAAAAACCATCATTATATGACAAAGTGTGAATATTGTAATTTTTGCTATGAATTATACAAATCCAATTATCAGATAAGTAGTATCTTTATATAAGTTAAAAAAGTAAACTTAAAACCAAATAAATATGAAAAAACTTAGCTTTTATTTAATGATAATGGTATTATCATTAACTGTCAATCCAACTACATTATTTGCTGCTGAAACGATAGCAACAAATCCAGAGCCAAAAGAGATTCCTGCTGAAGTGCAAACGATGCTTAACCGTTTGGAAGAAATTAAAGAGATGGATAAATCTTCTTTGAAATCTTCAGAGAAAAAAGAACTTAGAAAAGAAGTTCGTGAAATTAAAGAGAATTTAAGAGCATCCGGAAATGGTGGTTTATATTTATCAATTGGAGCTATTATAATAATTATTCTTTTATTGATTTTATTATTATAAAAACCTGACTACCAAACAATTTAACATAAAAAAAAAGAAGTGTAGTCTACACTTCTTTTTTTATGAAATACTAAAAAAAACTTCTTTTAGAATGTCGCGTGTGGCACCCTATTGGGTTTTACCTTGAAAAAAAACGAAAGAAATACAAATATTAAAAATAAAATAAAATGAAAACTTTAAAATTAATTGCCATTGGATTATTTTTCTTGGTCACTAGTGCATCTCAAGCACAGGTTTCAGTGAATGTAAATTTAGGAACACCACCATTATGGGGGCCTGCAGGATATTCAGCAGTCGATTACTATTATTTACCGGATGTTCAAGCGTATTATGACATACGTGCTTCTCAATTTATTTATTTTGGAAATGGTAGATGGCTACGCTCAAGAAATTTACCAAGACAGTATAAAAACTATGATTTATACAACGGGTACAAAGTAGTACTAAATGATTATCATGGTAGAACACCATATACCTATTACAAGCAACATAAATCAAAATATTACAAAGGATATAAAGGGAAACCTCAAAAATCTATAGGTAATAGAAATAACAAACAGAACTACAACGACAACCACGATAATGGAAATCACAAACAAGGAAATGGAAATAAAGGCCATGGAAAGGGTAAACATTAAATCCACAAAATAGGTATTAAAAAAGAAACGCAATCCGCGTTTCTTTTTTGTTTATTTCCTATTTAGAAGGTAATAAAATCATTGTGGCACAGTTGTTGGATTTAGTCTAAAAGTATATACAAAACGAATACAATATTAAATTAAAATATAGAAAAGATGAAAACAATAAAACTAATCGCCGCTGGAATAATTCTACTCCTTTCAAATACAACACAAGCTCAAGTTTCGGTAAATTTAAACATAGGAGTAGCTCCATCATGGGGGCCTTCTGGATATGTAAATGTAGATTACTATTATTTACCGGACGTTCAAGCGTATTATGATATACGGGCTTCTCAATTTATTTATTTTGGAAGTGGTCGTTGGGTAAGATCGAGATATTTACCAAGGCAGTATAGAAACTATGATTTATACAATGGCTATAAAGTAGTTCTAAATGGCTATCAAGGAAATAGACCGTATGCTCATTTCCATAACCATAGAAAAAATTACAATGATGGACATAGATATGCACGTCAAGGAACCATTGGTTATAGAAATGATAATCATAGATATACGTCGAATAGAAGATTTGCCAATAATCATAGAGAATCAAATAACCGTGGTAATTACAAACATAATGATAGACATGAAAATCGCCAAGGAAAAGGTGGTAGAGAAAATCATCATGAAAACAACAATAGAAGAAACTAATCAATCTTTTGAAATATAAAATAGAGCATCAAAATTGATGCTCTATTTTTTTTGTACTACCCTTTTTGGATAAGAAAATTAAAAAACAATTAAATGAAAAATATATAATTACTACATTTGAAGTAATTGTAAATTAATTCCCAAAAAATGAATCTCAATAAATTTTTATTAACCTTAGTTATTCTATTTACTTTTCAAATACTAGTAGCACAAAAACCGCAAAAAGTAACTTCGGCTGAAATTTATAATCAAATTGAAAAACTCAATTTTCTAGGATCAGTACTTTATATAGCTGCACATCCAGATGACGAAAACACTCGATTAATTTCCTATTTATCTAATGAAACTAAAGCGAGAACCGGCTACCTATCTCTTACCCGTGGTGATGGCGGACAAAATTTAATTGGTCCACAATTACGAGAATTACTTGGTGTGATACGAACGCAAGAACTGATTGAAGCAAGAAAAACAGATGGTGGAGAACAGTTTTTTTCACGAGCTAATGATTTTGGTTTTTCAAAAAATCCCGATGAAACTTTACAAATTTGGGATAAAGAAAAAGTACTTTCAGATGTGGTTTGGACCATTAGAAAATTCAAACCGGATATCATTATCAATCGCTTTGACCATCGTTCTCCTGGTACAACTCACGGGCATCATACCTCATCAGCGATTTTAAGTACAGAGAGCTTTACTGTAACTAATAATCCTGCCCTATTTCCAAATCAATTAAAATTAGTGGAAACTTGGCAACCCACACGCCAATTTTTTAATACCTCTTGGTGGTTTTATGGAAGCAAAGAAAAATTTGATGCGGCAGACAAAACTAATTTATCTTCCATTCAAACGGGTGCTTATTACTCTAATTTAGGAAAATCAAACCAGGAAATTGCCGCCTTAAGCAGAAGTAGCCATCAATCACAAGGTTTTGGAAGTACAGGTAGTCGTGGTCAAGATACGGAATATCTTGAATTGATAAATGGTGAACCTTTGAAAGATAAATCCAATATTTTTGAAGGAATTGACACTTCATGGAACCGCATTCAAGACGGTAAACCCATTGGAGATTTAATAACAACTATTACCAAGCAATACGATTTTAAAAATCCAGCTGCTAGTATTCCAAACTTGGTAAAAGTCTACCAAATGATTCAATCATTAAATGAAAATCACTGGAAAACAGTAAAAAGTAACGATCTTAAAAAAATTATAACGGCATGTACCGGTTTATACCTCGAAGCAGTAGCTCAAAATCAAGAAGCAACTCCGGGAAGCATCGTGAATTTAAAACTAGAAGCTATTAATAGAAGTGCTGTGTCCATTCAATTAGTTAGTGTTATTTCTTTACCTGAACAAAAAACTTCCTTTCAAAACAAAGATTTAAAAAATAATGTTTTAGAAAACATAAACCTAGATGCACAATTACCTACAACTATAGAATATACCCAACCTTATTGGTTAAAAGAAAAAGGAATGGTAGGAATGTATACCGTAAATGACCAGAGAAACATTGGGATCCCAGATGTAATTCGTGATGTAAAGGTAGTTTTTAACATGAATATTAATGGAGTAGAAATTCCCTTCGAAAGAACAGTCGTTTACAAGTACAATGACAATGTAAAAGGAGAAATGTATAATTATCTTGATATTGTTCCTGAAGTTACTACAAGTATTCTAGATAAGGTATCACTTTTTAACACCGGAAGTCACAAATCAATTGCCATAAAAATTAAATCAGGAAAAGACAATATCAAAGGGGATTTAAAACTTGATTTACCAAAAAACTGGACGGTTTCTCCCCCATCAATTCCGTTCCAATTAAATAAAAAAGGATCAGAAAATATTGTTTATTTTGACGTAACACCACCCAAAGAACCGTCTGAAGTTATTGCAAAAAGTATAGCGATAATTGATACTAAAATATACAACACTGACCAAGTTATAATCGACTACAGCCACATCACAAAGCAACAAGTATTAGCGCCTGCAGAATCAAAATTCATTAAACTTGATTTAAAAATTAATAATCAAAAAATTGGTTATATCATGGGTGCTGGCGATGAAGTTCCCGAGAGTTTAACCCAAATGGGGTACGCAGTGACTGTATTAAATCCTGACGAAATTTCCCCTGAAAAACTAGAAGCCTTTGATGTAATCATTACAGGAATTCGCGCCTATAATACAGTTCAAGTCTTATCTAACAAGCAAAAAATACTATTTGATTTTGTTAAAGAAGGAAAAACGATGATTGTACAATACAATACTCCCGATTTAATTCCTGATGTAACAATAGCACCTTATCCCTTAAAAATGTCTAGAGATCGGGTTACTGAAGAAAATGCAGCAGTACAATTTTTAATACCCAATCATCCTATTTTAAATTATCCCAACAAGATAAGCAAGAGTGACTTTGAAGGATGGACGCAAGAACAAGGTCTTTACTATCCTAGTGAATATGATAAAGCCTTCATCCCTATTTTATCTTCACATGATAAAGGAGAGACGCCAAAAAACGGTGCCTTGCTAGTTGCTCCTTACGGAAAAGGATACTATATTTATACGGGATTAAGTTTATTTAGAGAATTACCAGCGGGAGTTTCAGGAGCTTATCGCTTATTGTCTAATATTATTTCTTTGAAAAATCCTACAACTCTTCCTGATCCCAAAATAAAACCCTAATCCTATGGAGACAAAAAAAACAAAAAATTGGAAAAAAAATTATACTTGGGTGCTTGCCGCAAATGCCATTTATATTTTGATCTTTTATCTAATAATGAAATTATACTCGTAACCTATGCAACTATTCGACTGGATCGTACTTATTGTAACCCTACTATTTATAGTAATATATGGAGCTTGGAAAACCAAGGGAAGTAAAAATGTGGAGGACTTTATTCTTGGTGGTAACGAAACGCCTTGGTATACTGTAGGACTATCCGTTATGGCCACTCAGGCAAGTGCCATTACCTTTTTATCCACACCTGGACAAGCGTATCATGATGGAATGGGTTTTATTCAGTTTTACTTTGGATTACCAATTGCCATGGTAGTAATTTGTCTCACTTTTATTCCTATTTATCATAAATACAAGGTCTATACTGCTTACGAATACCTAGAAAAAAGGTTTGATTTAAAAACGCGTTCACTTGCCGCTATCCTTTTTTTATTTCAAAGAGGTTTAGGAACTGGACTTACTATTTACGCTCCTGCCATTATCTTATCGGCGATATTAGGATGGAATCTTACTTACATGAATATCGTAATTGGTGTTCTCGTAATTATTTACACTTTTTCAGGAGGGACAAAAGCCGTCAACGTGACCCAAAAGCAACAAATGTTTGTGATAATGTCGGGTATGTTTATTACCTTTTTTCTCATCTTACATTTTTTACCAAACGAAATGACCTTTAGCAATGCTTTGCATATTGCTGGTGCAAATGATAAAATGAACATAGTAAATTTCTCAACAGATCCCGAGGAAAAATATACTTTTTGGAGCGGAATTACTGGTGGTTTTTTCTTGGCTCTAGCCTATTTTGGTACCGATCAATCTCAAGTAGGTCGATATTTATCAGGAAAATCAGTACGAGAAAGTCAAATGGGATTAATCATGAACGGGCTTTTAAAAGTACCAATGCAGTTCTTTATTCTATTAACCGGAGTGATGGTTTTTGTGTTTTTTCAATTCAATCCTGTTCCTTTGAATTTCAATCCTAATAATAAAATCACAATTGAAAAATCACAATATAAAGATGAATATCATGGCTTAGAGAAGCAACTCGAGGCATTATCTGAAGATAAGAAAGTAATCAATTTGTTATACATTGACCAATTAAACCAAGATTACGACAATCCAATTCTGAGAAAAGAATTAATTGCCCTTTCTTCCAAGGAAAAAGATTTAAGAGAACGCGCAAAAGATATTATCTTAAAAGCAGACCGTAATAGTGAGACAAATGATAAAGATTATGTGTTTTTCCATTTTATCTTAAACTATTTACCAAAAGGCCTTATAGGTTTGCTTTTAGCTGTAATAATTTCAGCAGCAATGTCATCTACCGCTTCAGGATTAAACGCACTGGCGTCTACAACGGCAATAGATATTTATAAACGGAATATAAAAGAAGAAAAATCAGAAAAACATTATCTAAACGCTACCAAGTTCTTTACCCTTTTATGGGGAATTATAGCGATACTTTTTGCTTGCATCGGTACTTTATTTGAGAATTTAATCCAATTAGTAAATATAATTGGTTCCATATTCTACGGTACGGTATTGGGTATTTTTCTTGTGGGTTTCTACATCAAACATGTAAAAGCGAAAGCCATTTTTTACAGTGCTCTAGTTAGTCAGTTGACTATTTTTATAATCTATTATTTCGCTATTCATGTATATCCAAGCGGAGAGGCTAAACTAGGTTATTTATGGTTGAATTTCATAGGTGCCATGTTAACAATCATTTTGTCTTCTATTCTACAATGGACTCTTTTTAGAAACGATAAAGAAGAGATCGTAACAGCATAAAAAAATCCCGTTTCACAATCAGTGTGAAACGGGATTTATTTTATTTCATCTGAAGCTTACTTACTCCAATCAGAAATACTGTCTTTATTCATTTTTACGTAATCTTGATTTCCTGCTTTTTCTGCTGCGGTTAAAGATAATTTAGCTGTTTCAATTGCTGCTTTTTTATCTCCTTGCTTAGCTTGAATTAGCGACTTCAAACGTAAATAATAAAAAGGTTTATCTGCGCTAAGCTCTAAAGCTTTATCCATGTATGATCTAGACTTCGCGATGTCACCATTCGATTGAAAAAGGTATTGAGCCGCTGCAAAATAATCACCAGAAGTAGGACCTGCTAACGCTTTTTCAATACTTGCCGTCGCAATTTTTTGAGTTGGAACTTCAAATTTTAATTTGGCATAAGAGTTTTCCCAGTATATTTCTAAATACCCAAAATTGGTATCTAAGCCACTTAATCCAATAGTAAAGGTATCAACTGCTTTTGGCAATGATTCTTCTTTTACCGTTGTTCTTAAAGCTACATTGGCCTCATTAAAATCTTGTGGTGTACCCCAGTTATTTGTAGCGGTATAGAAGATAACTTCCCAACTTTGGCTATTTGGAATCGTAAATAATGCATATTTCCCTTTTTTCAAGGTTTTACCATCAATCACAACGTCATCACTAAAGGATACTGTTGTATTCTCATTAGCACCTGTTCTCCATAATTTCCCAAAAGGCACTAAATTACCAAAAACGGCTCTTCCACGAGCTGAAGGTCTGGAATAGACAATTTCAACATCAGTTAAACCAACCATTTGGTTTATAGTTGCTTTAGGACTTTGTTGTGGTGTTTGTACTTGAGCCTCAATTGTAAATTGAGTAATGATAATAGCAAATGCAATTAGTATTTTTTTCATATTATAAAAGTTATAGTTTTTTCAAAATTACAAATTCAACGGTTTATAAGTGTTAATTATTACTTAATTCAACATTTATATTGGGATACAGTCTCAAAATCTATTTCAGAAAAATGGTTGATTACCACATCTGCCTCTGATAAATCTTGATCTTTGGAATGAAAACTATTGTAAGCCACACAAAATATTCCGGCGGCCTTTGCAGCTTTGATTCCATTGGTGCTATCTTCAATAACAATGCAATTGTCTTTTGGAGCAATAGATAATGAGGCTGCGTGCTCAAAAATTGCTGGATGCGGTTTTGATTTTGGGAAATCTTCACCACTTACAACATGAGTGAAATAATCGTGTAACTGGAACCTACTAAAAACGCGCTCAATAGTCACTTTGGATGCTGAAGATGCTAAAATCAACTGCATTCCCTTTGCATGAAAATCTTTAATTAAATTTTCAACACCCGCTAATAATTCTAAGTCTTCTTTATTATCGAAAGCATCATTAAAAATGGTGCGCTTTCTTTGAATCATATCTTCCACATCGTTTTCCAACTGAAAAATGTCTTTGACTTTTTGAAACGTATTTCGAGTAGAATTCCCTGTAAAGGAGGTAAACATCTCTTCAGTAACTTCTATTTCTAGTTCGCCAAATTGTTGAAAATAAGCGTAACGGTGCACGGGTTCCGTATCTACAATTACACCGTCCATGTCAAAAATCACGGTTTGTATCATGTTGTCTTTATAATTTTTTAGTTTTATTTTTAAATGGACAGAATTTACTTTTTAAGTAAATAACGAATTACTGTTTCAGCAGCATACAACCCAAATAACCCGGGCATATAACTGTTTGTACCGTAAAACGATTTTTTATAATTCGAACCGTCTGTCATTTTCAAACTATCCTCATCTTGAATTTCAGATGAGAAAACTACTTTTAGCTTATCGATTTTGTGTTCTTTTAATCGTCGTCGTATCGTTTTTGCAAGAAAACAGTTCTCAGTATTATTAATATCTGCTACTTTAACTTTTGCTGCTTCCATCTTACCTCCTGCTCCCATACTTGAGATTATTTTGACACGCTTGCGTTTAGCTGCAATAATCAAATTCAATTTTGGCGTCACGCTATCAATGCAATCTAATACATAATCAAACTCCTCTGAAATAATTTCAAAAGCGCGCTCAGGCGAAAGAAATTCCTGTACACGTGTCAATTGCAACTCTGGATTAATATCCATCAATCGATCACCAACAATTGTTATTTTAGGCTGTCCTACTGTTGAATGCAAGGCTGGCAATTGACGATTAATATTAGTAATATCAACGACATCACCATCGACAATTGTCATTTTCCCTACTCCTGCTCTAGCCAAGAATTCAGCAGCAAATGATCCTACTCCGCCTAATCCTACAACTAGAACATTTGCATTTTGCAATTTGTTTAATCCTTCTTTTTTAAATAAAAGTTCTGCTCTCTCTGTCCACTCTGCCATTGTTTTTTGTTTAAAAGTTTAAAGTTCTTGAAAATCTGAAATCAAATATCAAATATCAAAAACTTTACTAAAATTATTATTTATTTGTAACTGTACTTCTTCAATAGTACATTTTTTATACTTAGCTGCCAAGGCATACACTTCATCAATTGTTTCTGCAACCGTATCGGTTTCTAAGAAAAAACGATCACTAGGAATTGATTTGAAAACGCTTTCTAGTTCCGGATTACGCAATAAATATTTACCAAATGAAATATAGAAACCATTCTTAATCAAATCCATTGCCACTTGACTATTTTTTGAAAAACCATGAATAATAATCGGAACCGTAAGAGCCAATCTCTTTTTAGTTTCAATCAATTCTTGAAAAGCCGCTACACAATGAATAACAACTGGTTTATTATAGTTTTGTGCTAAAAGCAATTGCTTTTCAAAAACCTTTTGTTGTAGATCCATAGGAACGTCAATTCGTTTATCCAGTCCACATTCGCCTATAGCTAGACAATTGGGTTCTTGTAATTTACTTTCAATAATCGCTAAATCCGAGGCTATTCGATCCTCTGCTATAAACCACGGATGAATACCTATAGAATAAAAGGGAATTGAAGCATCAAATTCCCAAGGATATTGATTCACTAATTCCAACACTTCTGGATTGCCTGTTAATTGATGAATATGTAAATTAAAGAATTTCATTAATTGTGAAATTTTTTAACTCCTGCTTTAATCTCTACATTCAAGTCGTTTTCTAACGGTACCTTTGGACAAGAATATTTAGGACTGTAAGCGCAATAAGGATTGTATGACGTATTGAAGTCAATTGCGATCGTTTTCCCTTTTGGTGTTTTTAAATCAATGTATTTTCCCCCGATATAACTTTCATTGCCCGAAGTCAAATCAGAAAAAGGTAGAAACAAATAGTTTTTGTATTTCTTCTGTTTTGATAATTCAATATTCTTGTAAATATTAAGTTTTAATGCTTTTCCATCAATTGTAAAATGAGCTTCGCCATATTTTACATAAACTGGTTTCCTATCAGTGGATGTTTTCATTTCAAAAGGTTTCTCCTGAGCTGTTCTAATAAATTCAGCCATTACAGCGTATTTACCGTTTATAGGATAAAAGTCTAACGATTTAAAAACAGCTAAATCTTCCGCCATTAACGGACTTGTTTTAGGATCAGCATATTCCGCATTAATTTCCTTTTGGAATTCTTCGGCTAAGGTATTGTCGTATTTATTTTGGGAAAAACCAAAATTCAATTGTAGTACTAGTAGTAAGAATAAAGCCTTTTTCATTATTATTTGTTTTAGCAAAAATAGTTTAAAAGTTACAAAGGGACAAAGACTGTAAGTTACAAAGTTTTCTACCTTTGTGAAAAATCACCTTTTACTAATGCTAATCACTGCTTTTCAACGATACATCAATAATTTCAGAGGATTTTCAAGAGAAATTTGGATTCTTACCATTATTACATTTATAAACAGAGCGGGAACGATGGTACTTCCTTTCTTATCTAAATATTTAAAGGAAGATTTACATTTTTCTTATGGGGAAGTAGGTTGGATTATGGTTGCTTTTGGTATGGGATCCATGTTAGGCTCCTGGTTGGGAGGCAAACTTTCGGATAAAATAGGCTTCTATAAAGTAATGGTTTTTAGTTTGTTCAGTAGCGGGATTTTCTTTTTCATTCTTCAATACATCACTAGTTTTTGGGGTTTGTGTTTTGGTATGTTTAGCATTATGACACTTGCTGATATGTTTCGCCCAGCCATGTTCGTCTCTTTGGGCGCCTACGCAAAACCTGAAAACAGAACCCGTTCATTAACTTTAGTCCGTTTAGCTGTGAATCTTGGTTTTGCAGCTGGACCAGCGCTAGGTGGTTTAATAATTATGGGAATGGGCTACAAAGGACTCTTTTGGGTCGATGGAACCTCTTGTATTGTTGCTATTTTAATTTTTGCTATACTAGTAAAGGAAAAGAAAAAAGTTTCATATCAAGACCCACATGCTACTATATTAACAGTTGCTTCAGTATTTAAAGATAAAATATTTTGGCTATTCCTATATGTTAGTTTTGTAACGGCTATGATTTTCTTTCAGCTATTTACCACTTTACCACTCTATCACAGTGAGATGTTTGGCTTAAGTGAGTTTCAAACCGGACTGTTGATGACCTTAAACGGACTATTGATTTTTGCACTAGAAATGCCAATTGTTAGTTATTTTGAAAGAAAAAAAGTCCAGAAGCTAAAAGTCATTCTTTGGGGTTCGCTATTAATGTCCCTTAGTTTCTATACTTTGTTAATCAATGTTTGGGCAGGGATTTTAATTATTAGTATGATTTTTATCTCTATTGGTGAAATACTAGCCTTTCCATTTTCGAATACATTTGCTTTGAGTAGAGCACCAAAAGGTCATGAAGGCCGTTACATGGCTTTGTACACGATGAGCTTTAGTTTGGCTCACATTGTAAGTTCGAAGATGGGTATGGAAGTCATAGGTTATTTTGGCTATCAAACCAACTGGTTTTTGATGGGAGCCATTGGTGTTTCTGCCGCTTTTTGCTGTATTTGGATCCAAAAACTATTGAAATTAGAAAATAAACCGCTGTAAATTCAATTTTTCCATCATCACTCCTCCTTAATTTACTGACCTAAAAATAGGCTAACAAAACTTCATTGGGAACCTTTTGCATCTTACAACTACAAAAATAGTTATAAAACTAAAAATATAGTTGTTAAACTAAAATTATAGTTGTAAGTTTGACTTGCGTTAAGGATAGTAGGCGGTATCCTCGTAGTGAAACGAAGAGATAAAGCCGAATAGCCTGACCCGTAGGGAAACGCCCAAATAAAAATAAAGCCATGCAAAAATTGACCAACAAAGAAGAAGAGATCATGCACATTTTATGGAAGCTAAAAAAAGCTTTTGTAAAAGAAGTTATGGAAGAAATCACGATTGATCCACCACATTACAATACGTTATCGACTATTGTAAGGAACCTGGAAGAAAAGGGTTATGTAGCATACACTGCTTATGGTAAAACGCATCAATATTTCCCGATTGTTACTATCGAGGAATACCGAAAAAAGTTTATGACTAACGCCATTGACAATTATTTTAATAGTTCGTATAGAAACATGGTATCCTTTTTTGCAAAAGAGGAGAAAATATCAGCAGCGGAATTGCGAGAAATTCTAGAAATGATTGAAAATAAAAAATAGCCTATGGAACCCCTATTTATTTACCTCCTCAAGTCAAGTGGATTGATTTCTTTGTTTTTTGTAAGCTACCATATTCTATTGCGCAAAGAAACGTTCTTTACCAGTAATCGTTGGTTTTTATTATCAGGATTAGCTACTGCTGTGGTTTTACCTTTGCTGGTGTACACCAAAGTGGTTTGGGTTGAACCGGTAGCTACCACAATAGATTGGTCTACAATTCCCGCTGCACCTGTTATCAAGCAAAAGACTTTCATGGATTATGTCCCTTTGATTTTGGCTTCGATCTATGGCATTGGAATGCTCGTTTTATCCATTAAATTTCTGTACGATTGCTACAGTTTAAGAAGATTGCTAAAAGGGAAATCAATGCATTTTCAAGCCGATTATAGGTGGGTTGACACCAAAGAAAATCTAGCTCCTTTTTCGTTTTTCAAGACGATTGTTTACAATTCAGCTTTATACAGCCCAACTGAATTAGAGAATATACTAGAACACGAAAAAGTACATAGCGACCAAAACCATACGCTTGATGTGCTCATTGCTAGAGTTTTTTGTATTGTTTTTTGGTTCAATCCCTTTGTTTGGTTTTACAAAAAAGCAGTATTGCAAAACTTAGAATTTATTGCAGACAGTGAAGCATTAAAAAATATCTCCGACAAAAAAGCCTACCAAATCACTCTTTTAAAAATAACGACACAAGAGAATTGTGTTGCCATTACCAATCATTTTTATCAATCATTAATCAAAAAACGAATCGTTATGTTAAATCAAAATCAATCAAACAAAAGGAATTCCTGGAAGTACTTTACCGTACTTCCTGCACTTGTTGCTTTTATGTTTTTATTTCAAATTGAAGTAGTCGCACAAGAAAAGGTGCAAAAGGTAACTACTAAAATTCAAACCACAAGTCCTGCTAATACTGAAGTAATACAACAAGATAGTATTAAAAAGATGAAAACTATTTTAGTATCAAACGACAAGAATAAAGGCATGGATGCCGATACTGAAATATACATTGATGGAAAAAAAGTAACAAAACAAGAATTAGACAGCACCAATCCGGATGATATTGCAACTATGAATGTATCTAAAAATGATTCTAAATCCACAATTTATATTGTCTTGAAGGAAAAAGAAATTAGCTCACCAAGTATTTTTGAAAGCAACAAGCCTACAAACGAATTAGATTTGGACAAAACGGATCCTACTAATCTTAATGGAATAAAAGGACCACGAGGTACTTATACAGTAAAAAAGGTGTACACGACATCTCAAAAAGAGGGTATTCCTCTAGATGCAGAATACTTTATTAATGGAAAAAAAGTAAGTCCGCTTGAAGCCGAAAGTTTGAGTCCAAACATAATAAGCTCAGTAGATGTCCAAAAAAACGGTGTTAGTGGTAAAAATTCAATTCATATTGTAACTAAAAGCTATGTAGATAATAGAGTAAGTTTACCAGAACCACCAACTCCTCCTACTCCACCAACTTTTAACTTTGCGACGCCTAAAGCTCCTAATTTCCCAAAGGCTCCTGTAGCTCCAAAAGGAGACCCAAAAACTGGAGATAAAAAAGAATGGGCAACCTTTGAGAAAAAAATGGAAGAGTTCGAAAAGAAAATGAAAGCCATAGCACCGGAAATCGCAGAATTTGATAAGAAAATGGCAGAATTTGACAAACAAATGGAGCCATTTAATGCTAAGATGGAAATTTTCGACAAGAAAATGAAAACCTACGAAAAACAAATGGAAGAGTACCAAGCAAAGCTTAAAGCGAATAAATAGTTAAATCTAAAAAAGACGGTCTTTAATCAAGACCGTCTTTTTTTCTATCTTTGAAAAAAAAAAATCACTATGTTTAAAATAATAGCAAAGCTCAATAAAGTTCTTTTACCCAGTTTTACGAAACAAAGAGTAGATTTAGCCAAAGCCAAAAAATGGCAAATGGCAATTATAGGATTTCGGTATTATGTAACTACAAGAGCATTAGACTAGTGCAAATAAGATGAAATAAATTTTATTTTTATTTTAAAATTGACTTGCAAAACTAATAAGATTGCTTATATTTGCACCCGCATAAAGGCCTTGTGGCGCAACTGAATAGCGCACTTGATTACGGCTCAAGAGGTTACTGGTTTGAATCCAGTCAAGGTCACAAAAAAACGCAATTATCTACTTATTTGATAATTGCGTTTTTGTTTTTTACACCATTCACATCTTAAATAAATGCCTGAATACAGCCTTGATAAACAATACAATGACATCACTTATCGTGAAGAAGAAGTCAATTTCAAGGAATTTGAATCTTGTGTTTTTACCAATTGTGATTTCTCCCAATGCAATTTTATTGCAGTTACTTTTATCGATTGCACCTTTAACGATTGTAATTTTAATAATTCAAAAATAAACCATGTTGCGTTAAGAACCGTTCATTTTAATGGATGCAAGATAAAGGACGTCAATTTTTCTATGTGTGATAAATTGATTTTTGAAATTCATTTTAAAGAATGTGATCTTGATTTCTCTAAATTTTACACCCTGAAGTTAAAAGGAACTACTTTTATGGATTGTAGCATGGTAGCTGTCGATTTCATGAGCACTGACTTGACCGAGGCTCTTTTTGATAACTGTGATTTGTATCGCGCTGAATTTGCCAAAGCAATCGCTAACAAAGCTGATTTTAGAAGTAGTTATAATTACACCATCGACCCTTCTTCTACGAAATTAAAGAAAGCTAGTTTTTCTCTAAGCAATCTAAAAGGACTTTTACACAAACACGATATTGTTGTAGTATAAATTATAATTGCTTTTCCATTTTGTAATCTTCCATTAAATAACCATGACCAATGGCTATATCTTCTTCTCTTACGATTATAAAACCCATTTTTTCATAAAAAGTGGTAGCATTATTAAATCGATTGACATTTAGAGAAATGCAATGAGAATTACTATTTAAGGCATAATTAGTAACGGCATCAACTAATGCCCTTCCCGCCCCTTTGCCTTGTGCTTGAGGAAGTAAATATATTTTATGCAATCGAGTTTCCTTTTTACTCCTATAATCATGCTCATAGGAAGCAAAGCCAAGACAACTATCCCCTTCATTTACTAAAATAAATTGATGGGTTTTATGTTGCATATTATCTAATAAAGTTGCTTCTGAATAGAAAGCAGCCAACATAAACTCCAACTGCTCGGGAGACAAAATAGCACCATACACGTTAGGCCAGCTGGTATACGCTATCTGTTGAATTGTAGGAATATCTTTGGCGGAAGCCTGAATAATGGTCATCATGAATTATTGGACTACAAATTAAACTTTCTTTGGAATAAAAATGGAAAATTCAGATCCTAGATTGGGCTCCGAAATAACTTTAATAAACCCATCATGATTATCGACGATTCTCTTGCAAATAGCTAAACCTAAACCGGTTCCTGAAAATTTAGAACTCGTTTCTAATCGTTGAAATAATACAAATATCTTATCGGAATACTCTTGTTTGAATCCAATTCCATTATCCTTGACCACTATTTTACAATACTCTTCATTGGAAATCATTTCATTATTATAGACCTCATTTT
>CAWURM010000046.1:0-20378 GCA_963924965.1 uncultured Flavobacterium sp. | reverse complement strand
AAGGATATGATTACCGTTTTTATTTCAAGTATTGGCTTAGTGTATGTATTTACTTCCTTAACGATTACAGGTATTTATAATGGACGTGATGTGATTATTTTTATCTTGGGAGGGTTGCTTTATTTTCAAAACAGTATCGATTTTACAAAAGAAGTAGAAGCATGAAAGACTTAAAATTTTTTGTGGATTGTAGTGTATTTGATAGAAGTCCGCAAGGGACCACTACCTATATAGAAGGGTTTTATAAAGAAATGATCAAGCATAGTCAGCATCATTTTTACTTTGCCTCTTATACCAATAATTTTAAAAATTCATTTGGCGACCATAAAAACGTAACTTTTTTAAAATACAGTTCCGCTAATAAATACATGAGGCTATTGATTGATATCCCCAGGTTTATAAAAAACCTGAATATTGATTATGCACATTTTCAATATATTATTCCGCCTATTAAATATTGTAAATACATTGTCACAATTCACGATGTGTTATTTTTAGATTATCCAAAACAGTTCCCTTTGAGGTATAAACTGTCCAAGAAATATCTTTTTAAATGGAGTATCAAATATGCCGATATCGTTTTAACGGTCTCTGAATATTCAAAAAATAGAATTCTAAATCATTTTAATCGTCATGACGTGATGGTCACTCCTAATGCCGTTAATCCCTCTTTTTTTGGAGAATATGATAAAAAACAGTTAGTTGAAGAAGTAAAAAGTAAATACGGTATAGAAGATTATTTTTTATTTGTAAGCCGCTGGGAGCCCAGGAAAAATCATAATTTACTACTGAAAGTTTTTATCGAAAAGGAATATTACAAAAACCATCATCTTGTTTTTATAGGAGAGAAAGCGATTCCTAATAAGGACTATTCCTCTTATTTTGAAAGTTTAAGTAAGGAGATGCAGCAAAAAATAGTTGATTTAAATAAATTAGATTTCGATTCATTAGTTGCCATTGTTCGCGGCGCAAGACTATCTATTTACCCTTCAATTGCCGAAGGTTTTGGAATTCCTCCCTTGGAATCCGCTGCCGCTGGCATCCCATCTCTTTGTTCGAATACAACAGCGATGTCCGACTTTGATTTTTTAACAGAAGGCTTATTTAATCCGTTTGATGAAAACGATTTGATTCGCGCAATGCAGTGGGGATTGAATCAAAATGGTCAACGGATAAGTACTTCAGAAATTATAAAAAAGAAATACACTTGGAAAATTTCGGCTGATGCTTTACTGAAAGCAATTAATGAAAATCAACTTCCTGAATAAATTTTAAAAGTGCTATTTTTGGCAATTACAATTGGAACCAACAGTATGAGAATAGCTATTTTAGGAACAAGAGGAATACCCAATAACTATTCTGGTTTTGAGCAATTTGCTGAATTTTTTTCGGTTTATTTGGTTGAAAAGGGACATGAAGTATATGTTTATAATTCGCACAATCATTTGTTCCAAGAAAAAACATTCAAAGGAGTTCACATCATCCATAAAAATGACCCAGAACATCAATTAGGAACTTTCGGACAGTTTATTTATGATTTCAATTGCATTATGGATGCTCGAAGTAGAAATTTTGATGTCATTTTGCAACTAGGCTACACTAGTAATTCGATTTGGTTTTTTCTTTTGCCAAAAAAACCAATCATCATAACAAACATGGATGGATTAGAATGGAAGCGAACAAAATACGCTAAGCCAGTCCAGCAATTTTTAAGATTTGCTGAGCGATTAGCGGTTTTTAGTAGTGATTTTTTAGTGGCAGATTCGTTAGGAATTCAAACCTATTTAAAAGAAAAATACAACAAAGAATCTACGTATATCGCTTATGGTGCAAATCCATTTGACAATCCGGATGAATCCATTATTCTAAATTATAAGCTTGAAAAAGGCAATTACAATATGATTATGGCTCGTTTTGAACCTGAAAACAATTTGGAAATGGTTTTGGAGGGTGTTGTTTTAAGTCTTGATAGCAGGAAGATTATAGTGGTTGGGAACCACAACACTCGTTACGGATCGTACTTAAAAAATAAGTTCAAAGGGCAGAAAAATATTCTTTTTTTAGGTGGAATTTTTAATTTGGAACACTTGGATAATTTAAGGTATTTTAGTAATTTGTATTTTCACGGACATTCTGTGGGAGGCACAAATCCTTCTTTATTAGAAGCGATGGCCTCGAAAGCTTGTATACTAGCGCATAACAATAGTTTTAATAAAACAATTTTAAAAGCAAACGCGCTTTATTTTTCGAATTCCGAAGAAGTAAAAAACCTTATACTAAACAATAAGAAAGAGGATCATTCCAAACAGATTGAAGCAAACTTTGAGACCATCATTAACGAATTTAATTGGGATAAAATAAATGGAGACTATTTACGCTTATTTGAAAAAAGCTTCGCAGGAGCTGAGGTTGTTATTTAAGCAAAGTCCGCCAATAGTAGCTTTATTACTAGTACTCCTTACAATACCTTTGAATTATGCTGTCAATAGTATCACTATTGGAATATTTGTAGTAACGACTTTATTTTGTGTAAAAAAATCAAATCTTAGGTTAGATAAGAGCGTACTTCTATTAGCGTTTCTTTTTTTATTAATGGCCGTTTCGCTATTATGGACAGCTGATTTTCATGCTTCTATGAGAGCACTTTCAAAGGAACTCCCACTTTTGGTTTTTGCGCTTAGTTTTATGACTTTTCCTTCTTTTGATAAAACTAAAAAACAAATAGTACTGAAATATTACAGTATTGGAATGTGTTTTTACCTGCTTTATTTTTTGATTAGGGCCATAATCCGATTTAGTATTTCAAAAGATAGCGGTGTTTTCTTTTATCATGAATTGGTTACTGAAGATCTCAATGCCATTCATGTATCGGTTTATATGGCTTTAGCATTTTTTTATTTTTATTCGAAAAAAGCCAAATCCAAAGTAGATCTAATGGTCTCATTATTAGTTCTTATTTTCATTTTTTTACTTTCTTCTAAGAACATCATTATTGTTTTCATTGGGCTTATATTCGTTTTTGAATTGTTCTACTCAAAGGTAAAGTTGAATCAAAAAAAAGGGCTTTTTACGGTATTAGTTTTGTGTTCTATTTTTATTTTGTTTTCGTCTAAAATAAAAGAACGGTTTCTAGTCGAAATCGATTCTAATAAAGTCGAAAATACAAGTGATTCATTAACAGATGAAGTACATTTTGTAAGTGTCTATGAGGCTTGGACAAAAGACAAATTCAAACAGAATGATTTTTTTCCAGGGGCGGCTTTCCGGGTCTACCAAATTCGGATCTTTAAAGAAATGCTCGAAGAAGATGTTGTTTTTTTTAGTGGATATGGATTGAATGCATCTGATTTTAGAATAAAAGAAAAAGGGAAGGAGCATGCTGTTTTTTCGGGTGATGCTACTCATGACGGTTATCAAAATAAAAATTTTCACAATCAATACGTACAAATATTTGCCGAAACAGGGGTTTTAGGTTTATTATTGATCCTCTTGATTGTATCTTTGAACTTGAGAAATGCAATAAAATCAAAAGATTTTGTAGCTATTTCTTTTTCGGTATTAATGATAAGTTTATTTTTGACCGAATCATTTTTATCAAGACAACGCGGAGTCGTTTTTTTTGCAATTCTGTTCTGTGTTTTTAACACAAAAAATAGTGTAAAACCCATTATCAAACCATACAAACCCATATGAAAAGAATACTGATTACTGGAGCTGCGGGATTTTTAGGATCGCATTTATGTGACCGATTTATAAAAGAAGGATATTTTGTAATTGGAATGGACAATCTTATTACGGGCGATTTAAAATATAGAACATTTATTCAAGTTAGAACAGTTTGAATTTTATCATCACGATATCACTAAGTTTGTCCATGTCCCGGGACAATTAGATTATATTTTACATTTTGCATCACCGGCTAGTCCAATTGATTATTTGAAAATTCCCATACAAACACTAAAAGTTGGGTCATTAGGCACCCACAATCTTTTGGGGTTAGCGAGGGTTAAAAATGCACGAATTTTAATTGCTTCCACTTCTGAAGTCTATGGAGATCCATTAATACATCCTCAAACCGAAGAGTATTATGGAAATGTAAACACGATAGGTCCGAGAGGAGTTTATGATGAAGCCAAACGTTTTCAAGAAAGCATCACGATGGCTTATCATACTTTTCATGGTGTAGAGACCAGAATTGTGCGAATTTTTAATACCTATGGACCTAGAATGCGTCTCAATGATGGACGCGTCATTCCAGCATTTATTGGCCAAGCTTTACGTGGTGAAGATTTAACTATTTTTGGGAATGGGATGCAAACCCGTTCGTTTTGTTATGTTGACGATCAAGTAGAAGGAATTTTTAGATTATTACATTCAGATTATGTGTATCCGGTAAATATTGGAAATCCAGACGAAATCACCATTAAAGATTTTGCCGAAGAAATTATTAAATTGACCGGAACTAATCAAAAAATAGTGTACCATCCTTTGCCGGAGAATGATCCTTTACAAAGACAACCAGATATTACTAAAGCCAAAGAAATATTGGGTTGGGATGTAACCGTAAATCGTGCCGAGGGAATGAAAATTACCTACGATTATTTTAGATCCTTGTCTAAAGAAGAACTGTCGAAGGAAGAGCACAAAGATTTCTCTAAATACATCAATTAGTAGAAGGTACTGTTATAGTATTAAATTATAATTCGATTAGAATAGATTCACGGCATATGACATTACCTCAAATAGGAAGATATTCT
Source organism: uncultured Flavobacterium sp. (assembly GCA_963924965.1). Lineage (GTDB taxonomy): Bacteria > Bacteroidota > Bacteroidia > Flavobacteriales > Flavobacteriaceae > Flavobacterium. Next base: position 15,621 of record CAWURM010000046.1, on the reverse strand, counting down.
AAATATATTAGGCCCATTAGCATCTTAATGGACTTAATTATTATTTCTGTCTTAGGTTTTCTTTTATTTGAAAATCTTAGAATTGACCTTGTGTTTTATCTACTATATCAAGGATTAGGGTGGCTAGTGATAGCCGTTTTTTTAAAATTCTATGGGATTTATCGTTTTACAAAACCGATTGAAATCATTTCCAAAATAATTCGACAAGGCATTCTTTTTATTTTGATTGTCATCGCTTTTTTTCCGTTTTTTAGTCAAGCAATTTTTAATGCAAAACGAATCGGCACCTTTGTATTATGCAGTATGGTTTTAATAACCATTTCAAAGTTTTTTTTGTTTTATTGTTTAAAAAAATATCGATTACTGGTAGGGAATAATTTTAGATTTGCTGTAATTGTGGGATATACGCCGGAATCCATTCAATTAAAGGAACTTTTCGAAACTAAGAAAGAATACGGATATCAGTTTTTAGGGTATTTTTCAGATAAAAAATCCAATCCAGAAATTAAGGGAAATTTAGCTGATTTGAAAACATTTGCTATATCAAATCAAGTGGATGAAATTTATTGCTCACTGAATGAAGTTTCAAATACACAACTGAAAGATTTGTTGGAATTTGCGGATCAAAATCATAAAACAATTAAATTTATTCCTGACACAAAGGAAATTTTTTCTAAGAATCTGAAGATAGATTATTATGATTTTTTCCCAGTTTTATCCTTAAAAGAAACACTATTAAATGAACCTTTGGTGAAGATATTTAAGCGTTCATTTGACATTGTCTTTTCATTAGCTGTTATTATTGGTATTTTATCTTGGTTAGCTCCACTGCTTGCCATATTAATTAAATTAGAATCCAAAGGGCCTATTTTATTTAAACAAGGCCGACCTGGAATTGATGAAAAACAGTTTTATTGTTATAAATTTCGTTCCATGAGAATGAACGGTAATACGGAGACAGAAGCCTTAAAAAACGACCCTAGAGTGACTAAAATAGGAAAGTTAATGCGAAAATCAAGTATTGACGAAATGCCACAATTTGTAAATGTTTTATTTGGAGAAATGTCAGTCGTTGGGCCGCGTCCTCATCTGTGGTCTCAAAATAAATTATATGGCCGAAAAATAAAAAAATATATGGTACGTCACTACGTAAAACCAGGAATTACTGGCTTAGCGCAAGTGAGCGGTTATCGAGGCGAAATTGAAACCGAAAAAGATATGATTAATAGAATAAAGATGGATGTTTTCTATATTCAAAACTGGTCTCTAATTTTAGATTTGAAAATAATTTATCTTACAGTTGTCAATATTTTAAACGGAGATAAGAAAGCGTATTAAAAATGGAAAATCAGCTAGTTTCGATACTTATTCCAACCTTTAATTCTGAAAAATTTCTTTTAGAAGCCATTGGTTCGGTGCAAAATCAAACCTATTCGAATTGGGAAATTATCCTGGTCGATGATTGTTCAACAGATACAACGCTGACACTCGTGGCTGAACTGGCTCAAAAAGACAAGCGAATTCACTTTTCTAAATTAAATAAAAATGCTGGAACGGGAGTCGCTAGAAATACTGCTTTGGCGGAAGCCAAAGGGGAATACATTGCTTTCTTGGACGCCGATGATTTGTGGAAACCTGAAAAACTAAAAAAGCAAATTGATTTTATGAAAGGCAATAATTTGCCCTTTACTTTTTCTTTTTATGAATGCATTGATGAAGAGGGGAAATCTTTAAATAAAAGAGTGGAAGCGCCCATAAAGTTGAGCTACTGTCAATTATTTTTTTGTAATTATATAGGAAATCTTACGGGTATATATGATGCCAAATTCTTTGGTAAAATCCCTATTTCACCTATACGCAAACGGCAAGATTGGATGTTATGGCTGACCATTTTGAAAAAGATAAAAAAGGCACATCCCGTTCCAGAAAGTTTAGCCTACTACCGTATCAGAAACAATTCCATTTCCACCTCAAAGTTCGATTTGATACAATACAATTTTGCAGTATATCACCATTTTCACCGTTTTAATTTTGTTGTTGCGATGGCCTGTATGAAGTTGTTTTTATTTACGCAATTGTTTATAAAACCAATATACAGCAAGAAAATTAAACCATCGATTTAAACTGTTTTAATTTCCCTCTTTTATTTCTTTTTAAACTGGTTTTTCTGGTGAAACTAAATTTCAAGTTGGGTTCCAGATATAGAATAATGGCTTTTTCAATCTTTTGAATTTGGTCTAAAGTCAATTCAGTTTCACTAACATATTTGATTTCAAAGGAATCTATTTTGGTTTGTTTGATCACAAATTCCTTTACATTTCCATCATCTTCGATGATGCTTTTTGTAATGTAATAAAAAGTTAATCCCGCTGCTTTTTTACCGCTAGGTAATACAGCAACATCATTAGTTCGGCCAATTAATTTTTTCAGAATGGGCTTTTGCAAGGTGCTTTTTTCGTCTAGAATTCCAATATCTCCAATATCATATCGTATGAAAGGGTGGGCTTTGTTAAAAAGAGAAGTGATAACGATACGGCCTTCTTGACCGTAAGGAAGAACAGTGTTATTTTCATCTAAAATCTCTACAAATAAAGTTTTCATATTAACGAGCCATTCTCCTTCAGGATTTTCAAAAGCAATCAAACCCAGTTCAGACGCACCATATTCATTGATTATTGGGATTCCAAATTGTTTTTCTAATAGAATTTTATCCTCTTTAAAAAGCATTTCGGCGGTAACCACGCAAGCTTTTAAACTCGGGCAAATGTCAGATAGTACAATGTTCTTTTTTTGTAAAAACTTAGCAAATAATACAATAGAACTAGTATATCCGTTAATATAATCAAATTTTCTATTTCTAAATTGTACAAGAAAACCTTCCAAGATGCTATCTGATAAGTCAAAAATAGAAAATCGAAAACGGTGGCTTAAGAAATCTTTTAAACGCTCTTTTTTATTCCCAAAAAAGTCCAAAGGAATTCCATAAAAACGAGCTTGATAGGAGTAATTAAAGTCAATGTTGTACCAACCAAAACGGTACATATTGCAAGCCCATGTTAAGGCATGACTGTATTTGTCAATAGCAAAAATGAAAGGATCGCCGCTGGAGCCCGATGTTTTATTAAGGTAAGAGTTTCTACCATTGTATCCTTTTGAAAGTCTTTCTGATAGCGGTTTTTGGAGGTTTTTTTTATTTAAAACAGGTAAGTCGGACCAATTTTCAAAGCTTGAACTGCCTACTAACTCCTTGTAAAAGGTGTTGTTTTTCAAATGAAAGGATACAATTTCTTTTTTTTTCTCTTCTATAAACGACTCATGTTCAGTTGCTGAAAAAGTGACTATTTTATGCAATTCGGCCACGGCTTTCTTTATGGGATAACCATTTAGTCGAAGCGATAAGTCAAAAAGAGATAGCATTTTATGTTTTTATTTCCTCAAAAATAATATTTAAGCGCAACTAAATCGTTAGAACTCACAATTTTTTAAAATTAATTATTTTTTACGTTCAAAAGCAATTATTTTTGCACCACAACTAAAAAATCAACAGATGACTATTTTACTATTAGGTTCAGGAGGGAGAGAGCATGCTTTTGCATGGAAAATGATTCAAAGTCCGCTTTGCGATACTCTTTTTGTTGCGCCAGGAAATGCAGGAACCGCGTCAATTGCGACAAATGTTAACATGAGTCCTACTGATTTTGATTCCATAAAAGCATTTGTAATGGCGAATAATGTTGCAATGGTAGTTGTTGGTCCAGAGGATCCTTTGGTAAAAGGCATCTATGACTTTTTTAAAAATGACAATCAACTCAATCACGTTCCGGTAATAGGTCCTTCAAAAATTGGAGCTCAATTAGAAGGAAGTAAAGAGTTTGCCAAAGAATTTTTGGTTAAACACAACATCCCAACAGCTGCCTATGATAGTTTTACAACTGAAACGGTAGAGCAAGGATGTGAATTTCTAGGGACTTTAAAACCGCCATACGTTTTAAAAGCGGATGGACTAGCGGCTGGAAAAGGAGTTTTAATTATTCAAGATTTGGCCGAAGCCAAAGCCGAATTACGCAATATGCTTGTGGGTCAAAAATTTGGCGCTGCGAGTTCAAAGGTAGTTATTGAAGAATTTCTTGATGGTATTGAATTGAGCTGTTTTGTATTGACAGATGGAAAAAGTTATAAAATTTTACCTACTGCCAAAGATTATAAACGTATTGGCGAAGGCGATACAGGATTGAATACAGGCGGAATGGGAGCTGTTTCTCCAGTTCCTTACGTAGATGCTGTTTTGATGGAGAAAATCGAAACGCGCATCGTTAAACCTACAATTGAGGGTTTCCAGAAAGACGGAATCGAGTACAAAGGTTTTGTTTTTATTGGGTTGATTAATGTAAATAATGAGCCTATTGTTATTGAATACAATGTGAGAATGGGTGATCCTGAAACTGAAGTCGTGATTCCTAGATTAAAAACCGATTTAGTGGAATTGTTTTTGGCAGTAGCCAATGAAAAACTAAACGAGATTACACTTGAAATAGATGAAAGAAGTGCGACAACTGTGATGCTAGTATCTGGTGGGTATCCCGAAGAGTTTGAGAAAGGAAAGGTTATTTCAGGATTAGAAAACATTACAGACTCTATAGTTTTCCATGCAGGAACAAGACTAGAAAACAATACTGTGTTGACCAATGGCGGAAGAGTTTTAGCCATTACTTCTTATGGAGATAGTTTCCAAGAGGCCATAAAAAAATCTTATCAAAACATAGATAAACTAAGCTTTGATAAGATGAATTTTAGAAAAGATATTGGAAACGATCTTCTATAAATAAAGGAATCTTCCTTAATCCTAGTTTAAATTAGGGTTAGGGGAGTTTTATTTTAAGAAAGAGTGCGCTGTAGTATCTTGATTTTCTGTTCCTGCTTCGTCAAAAATTCTCAATTGTTTGATCCAGTACACCATTGCAGATGCGCAAATGATCATGAAAATCCAATTAATAGTATTAGCACCAAACCAAGAACTTAGTTCTAATGAACGTAAGAAATCTAGCGGAGCAAATAAAATATTTACAAATAAGTATTGAATTCCTTCAAAAAATGCTTTCATATCGAATAAAATTATGTTGTTAGTTTTAATATCTCAAGGTTAAAGAATAGTTTTTAGCGATTCTTTTTTCAACTTGAGGGTTTCCTTTTTAAACAAGTATTATATTTACAGTCACAAAAGTATAAAATATCCTTATGATAACAAGTGTTTTTAAAAAATCTACACCAATAAATTTTACCTTAGTAGTATTTTTAATACTCGTTTTCTTCTCTATCTATCAATTCCAAGATTTTAGTTGGTCGAATTCGGCACTTTTAATACTTGAAAAAGTAGGATTGTTAACGTTTTTATTGGCTTCTGTTTTTATGACAAACTTTATTTCAAAACGCAACGGATTGAGTAAAGACAGTAGTTATACGATTTTGTTTTATTTTTTATTTATCCTGTTTTTTCCTTCTGTTTTGGATAATGTCAATTTGATATTTTCTAATTTTTTTATTCTTTTGGCCCTTCGTAGATTAATCTCACTTCAATCATTAAAAGCCTCAAAGGAAAAAATTTTTGATGCCTCATTGTGGATCTTTTTAGCTTCAGTTTTTCATTTTTGGAGTATCATGTACATTGCCCTCGTGTTTATCTCTATTATTTTTCACGTGGCTAGGGATTATAGAAATTGGATTTTACCTTTTATCGCTTTTATAGCGGTGGGGATTACTTTTTGGTTTTTTGCAATTGTGTTTAATATTGATGCGCAAGACTACATAAATAAAAGTGTAGTAACCAATTTTGAAATTAGCTATTTTACAAATAGCTATCAAAACATTGCTTTCTCTATCTATGCAACTGTTGCTTTGTTTTTTATGATCTCCATTTTCGCAACTTTGTCTAGTAGGCCATTGGTACTGCATGCGTCATTTAAAAAAATTATAGCTTCCTTTTTTATAGGGGTTTTAGTTTTTGTATTTTCTGCAAATAAAAGCAATGATATACTGCTATTTACCATAGCGCCATTGGCTATTATTGCTACAAGTCACATTGAGATTCCACAGGTAAAACTGAAAAAAGAAATGGTTTTAGTTGTTCTTATTATTTGTAGTTTTTTTACTTTTTTCTCTCAATTATAATTTCGTGCCGTAAGCTAGGTCACCCGCGTCTCCTAGTCCAGGGACAATATAGTCCTGTTCGTTCAGTTTTTCATCTATCGATGCAATCCACAAATGGCAGTGGTCAGGTAATTGTGCTTTTAAGTAGGCAATTCCTTCAGGAGCTGCAATAACTAAGGCAATATGAACTGCGGCTGGAGTTCCTTTTTCCATTAATTTATTGTAAACAGCTACAATCGATTGTCCTGTAGCCAGCATAGGGTCTACGAGAAGCAAACATTTATTATTAAAATCAGCAACAGCTTGGTATTCTACTAAAATATCAAAATTCGCATCATTAGTAGGATGATGTCTGTACGCAGAAATAAATCCATTTTCTGCTTCATCGAAATAGTTTAAAAATCCAATATGTAGCGGTAATCCTGCTCTTAAAATGGAACACAATACTAGCGGGTCTTGAATAGCAGTTGTTTTTTTAATGCCAAGGGGAGTTTGAATTTCGATCGATTTGTAGTGTAATTCCTTGCTCATTTCATAAGCCATAATTTCACCTATACGCTCTATGTTTCTTCTAAAACGCATGCTGTCTTTATGAATAGTTACATCTCTAATTTGGCCTAAATAATGATTGAGAACGCTATTTTTTTCTGATAAATGATGTATTTGCATATTGATTTATTAATATTTTGAATCGAAAATCAATTCTTGGTTCGATATTAGGATTTTCAAAATAGATTTGTGATTTGTAATTTTTTTATAAAAGTATAAAAAGTATCTTTGTCTTAATAAATATATAGATATGTTTTCAAAATTAGCTTATTCCGTTTTCGAACAAAGTATCAAAGATTATCATCAATTTGATAATGTGGACCAACCGATAAACAATCCGTTTTCAAAAGATGAATTTGAGCATCTTTTATATGTAAAAAATTGGATTGATACGGTACAATGGCATTTTGAAGATATTATTCGTGATCCAAATATTGATCCAGTTGCGGCATTAACATTGAAAAGAAGAATTGATGCTTCGAATCAAGAGCGAACGGATATGGTAGAATATATTGATGGCTATTTTTTACAAAAATACAGCGGTGTCAAAGTAAAAGAGGAAGCAAAAATTAATTCCGAAAGTCCAGCTTGGGCCTTCGACCGATTATCTATTTTAGCCTTGAAAATTTATCATATGAATGAGGAAGCCACTCGTGCAGAAGCTTCTCAAGATCACAGAGATAAATGCCAAGCAAAATTGAATATTTTATTAGAGCAAAGAACTGATTTATCAACAGCAATTGACGATTTATTGACTGATATTGAAAACGGACATAAATTCATGAAAGTGTACAAACAAATGAAAATGTATAATGATGATGAATTGAACCCTGTTTTGTACCAAGGAAAAAAATAAATTGTCAACTACAATCAAGCATATCGCCGTCATGAGACTTTCCGCAATGGGAGATGTCGCCATGACGGTTCCTGTTTTACGAGCCTTTGTAAAGCAGCATCCGGATGTAAAAATCACGGTGGTTTCTAGACCTTTTTTCAAGCCTTTTTTTGACACAATCCCTACTGTTTCTTTTTTTGCTTTCGATGAAAAAGAAAGACACAAAGGGTTTCTTGGGTTAATTCGTTTGTTCCAAGATTTAAATCGTTTAGAAGCGGATGCTTTTGCCGATTTGCATAACGTTTTGCGTGCTCAAGTCATTAGAGCACTTTTTGCTTTAAGCGGAAAAAAAGTAGCAGCCGTTGATAAAGGTCGGGCCGAAAAGAAAGCCTTAACACGGGCCGAAAACAAAGTGTTTAAGCCGCTTTCTTCTATGTTTGAACGGCATGTTGCCGTTTTTCAGGCTTTAGGGTTTAAAGTTGATTTAACGCAGTCTGTTTTCCCCGTAAAAGCAGTATTAAGTGAAGAAATAACAAATATAATTGGAACTGAAACTTATAAATTAATTGGAATTGCTCCTTTTGCACAGTACGATTCTAAGGTATATCCTTTGGATTTAATGCAACAAGTAATTGATAGATTAGCTCAAAATTCCAATTGTAAAATCTTGCTTTTTGGCGGAGGAAAAAAGGAAATCGAACTTCTAGATTCCTTTGCTGCTCACAAAGCAAATGTCATTACGATGGCAGGAAAAATAAAATTCCAACAAGAATTGCAGTTAATTAGTAATCTAGATGTCATGCTTTCGATGGATTCTGGCAATGCTCACATTGCTGCAATGTTAGGAGTAAAAGTCATTACGCTTTGGGGCGCAACACATCCCTATGCAGGTTTTATGCCTTTTAATCAGCCTTTAGAAAATGGATTAGTTTCGAATAGAGAGCAATATCCTTTGTTGCCAACATCAGTGTACGGAAATAAAAAAGTAGAAGGCTATGAGGATGTCATGAGAACTATTTCTGTAGAAGCTGTTGTAAAAGCTGTACTGCCTGAAAATAAATAATTTGTATTTATTCAAGGTTTCTTTAGAACAACTCCCCTCTTTTTTTATAGTGCTAATTATTTAGCATTTTATTAACGGAATTCGCAAATTTGTTAGTAAGAATAATACTATTTTTGATTTAAGTTCGTTGTCTTTTTTATTCCCAATAAAATTGAGGAGAAAGAAGAGTTCGCTAAGTGGTAACATACATTTTAGCAATCGGATAATACTTAAATCATAAAACAGAAATTATTTATGCCAAAAATCACTGCAACAATTGCAATTTTATTCTTTTTCTCTTTTTCAGCTTTTTCTCAAAAAGCCAATATTGCGGGAGTTTTAACCGATGGAAGTGAAAAAACACCTGTTTTTAACTCGGTTGTTGCTCTATTAACTCCTGTAGATTCTATTTTATATAAGTTTACCCGATCTGATAAAAAAGGAAACTTTCAATTCAAAAATGTAAAGACAGGAAACTATATCGTGATGACAGCTCACAATCAATATGCTGATTATCTCGATGCTATCACTGTTAATGAAACCGATAAAGACCTAGGAAATATTGCTTTATTGAGCAAAATTAATGCACTTAGAGAAGTGGTTATAAAAACAGGATCTATCAGAATTAAAGGGGATACTACTAGCTACAGAGCCAGTGATTTTAAAGTAGGGGCTAATGCCAATGTAGAGGAGTTGCTAAAAAAACTACCAGGAATTCAAGTGGATAAGAATGGTGCTATAAAAGCTATGGGCGAAACCGTGCAAAAGGTATTAGTAGATGGTGAAGAATTTTTTGGAGATGACCCCGGAATGGCTGTAAAGAATCTGCGCGCAGATGCGGTAAGAGAAGTACAAGTATTTGATAAGAAAAGTGATCAAGCCGAGTTTACGGGAATAGATGATGGGGAAAGCAAAAAAACCATTAATCTAAAATTAAAAGAGGATAGAAAGAAAGGGTATTTTGGAAAGATGGATGCAGCAAATCAACCTTTTGCTGATGCTGATTCTAGATACAATACAAATCTTATGATTAATAGTTTTAAAGGAAAAAGGAAACTATCTGCTTTTTTACTCAATGGTAATACCGGTCAAGATGGACTTGATTGGCAGGACAGTGAAAAATTTGGCGGACGAGATGATATCAGCATGAATATGGATGATGATGGGAACGTAAGTTACGAATGGACTGGTGGTAATACGGATGACGAACCCTATGTTAACACCCAAAATGGTTTTATTAAAAATACGAATGCAGGATTTCAATACAGCAACAAATGGAATGATAAACATAACTTGAATCTAGCTCCAAAATACAATAAACAAATCTATACCAATAATAGAAACAGGTATACCCAAACACAAGTGGGAGACAGTCAATTAAATAATAACACCTCCTCGATTAGTAATGTAAATCGAAGTAATTATAAAATTAGTGCGACTTACGATGTAAAATTAGATTCGGTTAACTCGATAAAATTTACCGCAAAAACCAATTTCTACAATACAGAAAGCAATGAGTTGACTGATGGAATTACAACAGGAGCAGATGGAGTATTAAAAAATAAGCAAGGGAAAACATTTACAACAAATTCAGATAAGACTTCTCTACTGGCCAGTATTTTGTTCAAACATAAGTTTGCCAAAGCGCGACGAACCTTTTCGGTAAATAGTAGTTGGAGTACCTTGAATACCAATTCAAATAATTTTTTAAAATCTTCCAATGAAAGTTATAACGATGGTGTTTTTGCATCAAAGGATGATGTCGATCAAAATAAAATAGGCGATAAAACAAATCAGAATCTTACTGTAAACCTAACCTATACTGAGCCTATTGCTGAGAAGTTTGCCTTGCAATTTGCGCATCAAATTACCTATAATACTGGAGACAGTAATTATTTAACATACGATTATTCGGATATTACAGGTAAATATGACGTGGTTGTAAATTCGCTATCGAACCAGTTCAAACAGAAAATAACGACCAACAAGCCAAATATAAAATTGAGCTACAATGCTAAAAAAATTAATTATAGTTTTGGTAGTGGTTTTGGATTTACCACGTTTGATTTGGTAGATGAAACTTTGAATAAAGAGTACAAACGCAACTATACTAATTTTTTTCCAACTGCAAATTTCTCTTACAAGTATAAGAGCAATAGTAATCTACGTATCAATTATCAAGGCGCAACGAGGCAACCCACTCTAGATCAATTACAGCCTTTGAGAAACAATCAAGATTTCTTTAATCAAACTTTAGGAAATCCAGATTTGAAGCAATCTTTTACCAATAGTTTAAGCATATCAAGTAACAGTTATAATATGCTGTCAGAATCTCATTTTTATCAGAATCTTACTTTTAGAACGACTAATAATTTAATATCGTATAACAAAGATATCGATCCAGAAAGCGCCAAAACCATTAGCACCCCAATAAACACCAATGGTAATTTCTCTAGTAATCTTTATTTTGGATATGGTTTTAAAGTAAAAAAATTAGATTTAAATATTAATATCAATCCATCGGTAAGTTTTAACAAATCAGTACTGAGTATTAATAACAAAATCAATGATTCTAAAACTTTAAATTCAGGTTTTTCATTGTATTTATACAAATCAAAAGAGAAAAAATATGATTTTAGTTTGAGTAATAATTTTTCGAATAACAGGAATACCACTTCTCTAAATGATGAAGTAAAATCATTTAACACTAATAATTTGAGTTTGGATATCGGAGTTTATTTCAAAGAAAAATGGAAATTATCAACCGATTACAATTTATATTCCCGACAAAAAACGGTGGATTTTCAAGACAATCTTACCAATCAATTGTGGAATGCTAGGTTGCAGCGCACTTTCAAGAACGATGAATTTACAGCTTACATCTTGGTGCAAGATATTTTAAATCAAAACATTGGCATACAAAGAAATGTGTATGAAAACACAATAAGTGAGGAACGAAACGACAGGCTTAAAAGATATGCTATGATTGGTTTTAGCTGGAATTTTAAGAATAAAAACGAGAAGCCTGCTAAATAAAAAAATCATTTATTAGGCACAAAAAACAGGAAATTTCAATAACAATTCACAATTCACAAAGATGAAACCAACACTTTTTTTTATAGCAGCACTACTTTTTACTATTACTTCAAATGCACAACAATTTATCGATAAAGCGGTGATTGAATATGAAGTAAAAACGAATCTCAAAAAAACCATGAGCAATGGTAGCTGGGATGAGATGATGAAAGACAACATATCCGATTTAAAAATATCGTATTTCACTTATGCATTTGCTGATAACAAAAGCCTATTTAAATTTGATCGATGGAGCCCAAAAACAAAAATCCCAAAATACGAAAAAGAGGCAGATGAAGAGAACAGTTGGTATTTTGATTTTACAGCAGGAAAAATGAATATGCAAAAACTAATAGTGGGAACCAGTTTTGTAATTGCTGATAGTATACCTAATATAGAATGGAAAATTACTAATGAACATAGAGAAATAGCCGGTTACAATTGCCGAAAAGCAGTGGGAAAAATCATGGATGAGGTGTATGTATTTGCTTTTTACACAGACGACATTACTATTTCTGGAGGCCCCTGTTCTATTAGTGGACTACCCGGGCTGATTCTTGGTTTGACCATACCTAGATTATATACCTCGTATATTGCTACTAAAATAGATTTAAATAGTATTAACGCCGAAATAAAACCCATAACCGCTAAGAAGACATATGACATGGCGGGTTTAAAAACCCTAATAGAAGAAAAGACCAAAGATTGGTACAGCTACGGCGATGATAAAGAAGAAAATAAGAGACAAAAAAATCTTTTTTTATGGAATGCCTTTTTATAGTCATAAAGTAACATACTCTTTTCAATAGGGTTTGAAATGATCAAATATTACTTTTTAGCGCGAGGCTAAGACCAACATCAAAGGAACACTAGAACACTCTTGAAGAACAAGAATCGAGATTAATATCAAAAAAAAACTTCTCTGAAAAGAGAAGTTTTTTTATCATTAGATTTCTTGCTTACACGTCATCAAAGTCGATGTAAATGGTCTCCGATGTAGGATGAGCTTGACACGTCAAGATCAATCCATCAGCGATTTCTTTATCAGTAAGGATAGAGTTTTTAGTCATTTCAGCAGTTCCAACTGTTACGCGTGCTAAACAGCTACTACAAATTCCGCCTTGGCATGAATAAGGAGCATCAATGCCTTGTTTTAAAGAAGCGTCTAGGATGGTTTGTTTTTGCGACATTTCAAAAGTTGTTTCTTCATCATCTACCATTACAGTGATTTTCGAATGTCCTTCTAGTGATTCTGTGATTACATTTTCGTGTGTTGAGGTAGTGAAAAGCTCGTATTTTATGGCTGTTTCTTTTACGTTTTTCTCTTTTAAGACATTTGAAACCGTTTCAATCATCGCTTCTGGTCCGCACAAATAGAATTTATCAAATTCCAATGCCGCATGTTTGTTGGTTAAAACAAAGTTAACTACGGATTTGTCAATACGACCAAACAGCGCATGATCAGCTTTGGCTTGGCTGTATACATAATGTACAAATAAGCGACTTACATATTGCAAGTGTAAATCGTGTAATTCTTGATGAAAAATAGTTTCCTCTGGTGATTTATTTCCGTAAACCAGTACAAAAGAACTTTTAGGTTCGCTTTTTAAAACCGATTTTAAAATAGAAAGTACCGGCGTGATTCCGCTTCCAGATACAAAAGCGACATAGTTTTTTTGGCGATCAGCTTGTGGTTCGAAGGTAAATTTACCCTCAGGAGTTCCTACTTCTAGCACGTCACCTGCTTTTAGTTTTGTATTGGAAAATTGAGAAAAAGCGCCGTTTTTAACTGCTTTTACTGCAATGCGTAATTCACCACTTTCTGGTGAGGAACAAATGGAGTAGGCCCGACGAATTTCTTTACCGTCTAATGTTAGTTTCAAGTTAACATATTGACCAGCTACAAATTTATAGTTTGATTTTAATTCTTCGGGTACATTAAAAAGTATCGAAACAGCGGCAGCGGTCTCGCGTTTTACTTCTTTTATGATTAATTTTAAAAAAGATGGCATAGATATTTTTTTTACAAATATAGTAAAGAGAATAGGTTTCTTTAAATCAAAATATTGAAATTTTACATACCTAAAACTAATATGTATAAGAATCTTATGTATATTTGTTATTCTAAAAAGAGTTTGACTTACAACTCGAAAAGACCAAACAATGAAAAATTCACAGTTATACAAAGGAAGTTTGAACACCATCATCATGAAATTGCTGGAGGAAAACGGTAAGATGTACGGTTATGAAATTACTCAAAAAGTAAAAGCCATTACCGCTGGAGAGCTCAATATTACCGAGGGTGCGCTCTATCCTGCTCTACACAAACTGGAAGCAGAAGGTATTCTAGAGGTAGAAATTGCAAAAGTAGATAACCGGATGCGCAAATATTATAAACTAACCGAAGCAGGAGAGAAAGAAACCGTTAATCGCCTATCAGAATTAGACGATTTCATTAGAAACATGCAAAGTTTAGTGAATCCAAAACCCAATTTAGAATTTTAATTTTTAGAACATGCAACTGACCACCCAACAAATAGCCACAATAGAACAAACCTTAGTGTTAAATGGGCTTGTTTATGATGATATTAAATTAGAAGTACTTGATCACATTGCTTCAGAGATCGAGGCCTTACAGGAAGTCAATTCGCTCTCCTTTGATGAGAATTTTAAAACTATTTTTAAAAAATGGAAAAAAGACCTTCGCCCTATGACCTATGGCTTATTGTTAGGAAATCATTTTTCGGGTCCTAAAATCGCTATGGATAAAATCGCTGATGCGACTAAATCAGAAATAAAATGGGTTGCTATTTTAACTTTTTTTATTACTCTAAGCATTTTATTCTGTTATGATCTGTCTAAAAATGTAGATTTCATCCGATGGATTGAAATGACGATTAAAAGTATTTGTTTCACTGTAGGAGCATTATCGATATTAGGAAGGATTATTCTTTTAAATTCGAAAATTAAAACGAGCTATGCTGTCTTATTTAGTAAAAGACTTTTTTTTACATTATTTTATCCTCTCAATCTCATTATTGGATACTCTAGTGAAGGATTTCTTCATAAAGATCTCGGGGTAAAAATAGTTATGATTGTTTTTGCCGTATCTTTTACCTTATTCCTCTTAAATAATTTTAGACGTTTAATTAGTCACTTTCAATTCGAAAAAAAATTAACCATTTCTAATTCATGAAATTAACTGCTGAACAAATTAACCAACTGTATCTATTCATTCGCCAGCACTTTGTGGAATGGTATGATTTGCAAACAGAACTCGTTGATCACTTGGCGAATGCCATAGAAGCACAAATACAAGAAAACCCAAAACTTACTTTCGACCAAGCTCTGAATATCGAATTCAAAAAATTTGGTGTATTTGGTTTTATGGATGTAGTTGAAAGTCGACAAGCTGCTCTAGGTAAAAAATATAATGCTATTGTTTGGCTTCATTTCAAAACTTTTTTTGCAGTGCCTAAAATAGTTTTAACGGTAGCCATGATAGCGGTGTTTTATACAATTTTAAAAGTAATTACGATTAAAGAATATGTTTTTATGGGGTTCTACATGGTGCTAATAGCGGCTATGTTTTATGAAATCTATAAAAGTCACAAAACCAGAAAAAATAAAAAGCGAAGCGGAGAAAAACGATGGCTGTTTGAGGAAATTATTAGTCAGTATGGGAATTTTGCAGGAATTATTATTTTTCCATTTAATATGATGACCCAAACTTTTAATCACTCTGACAGCTTACTAAGCAATGACTTTGGGATAATGGCCGTGAGCTTTTTTTTAGTATCGCTCAGCCTTTTCCTTTTTATCATTTTTAAAATCATACCTGCAAAAGCTGAAGCGTACTTACAAGCCACTTATCCAGAATATAAATTAGAAAAACTGTAACATTTTCCTACTATTGCTTACCTACTATAAAACTAAACCAAAACATATGATTCAAAAATTCCTTTATCTCGAGTGG
>CAWURM010000045.1:0-12413 GCA_963924965.1 uncultured Flavobacterium sp. | reverse complement strand
CATCACATCACCATGTTCTTATTAGAAGCTTTTCAAATTAGTTTCTTTTGGGACATTTTAATCCGAACTTTACTTAGTGCCGTGTTCACTATAATTAGTTGTATTATTATCATTTACCTTATTAAGCCTAACAAACGATGAGAAAATTATTGCTGCCTTCTTTAATAATTGTTGCAGCATCATTGCTAGTGATTCGCATATTTTATTTGCAAGTAATCAATGACACTTTCAAATTAAAATCAGATAATAACGCGATAAAAATAAAATATGACTATCCTGAAAGGGGTTATATCTATGATAGATATGGCAAACTATTAGTGGCCAATCAAGCGTCATATGACATCATGGTTATTCCACGAGAACTAAAAAACATTGATACCCTAGAATTCTGTGAACTTTTAAATATCACAAAAGAAGACTACATTAAAAAAATCGCGAAGGCTAAAGTCTATAGTCCACGCTTACCATCCGTTTTCCTACCTCAATTAAACAAAAGTGAATTTGCCGCATTCCAAGAAAAAATTAGAAAATTTGAAGGGTTCTATTTCCAAAAAAGATCATTGCGTGACTATGAGGTCGATTTTGGCGCCAATGTTTTTGGCTTTATCACTCAGGTTAACGATAAATTAATTGCAAAAAACCCTTATTACAACAGCGGAGATTTAATAGGCAAACAGGGAGTTGAAGAAAGTTATGAAAATGTCCTAAGAGGAATTAAAGGGGTAAAATATTTTCAGAAAGACAAATACAACCGAGAAATAGGCTCTTACAAGGACGGAAAATATGATACAATTGCTGTACAAGGAGAAGACATAAATCTAACCTTAGACGCAGAACTTCAAAAGTACGGAGAGCAATTAATGATAAATAAAAGAGGAGGAATTGTAGCTATCGAGCCTAAAACAGGTGAGATTCTAGCACTTGTAACTGCACCTTCATACGATCCATCTATATTAGTAGGAAGACAACGTTCTAAAAACTACACTTTATTGTATCGTGATTCCATTGCAAAACCATTATACGATAGAGGATTACTAGCCGAATATCCTCCCGGTTCGCCATTTAAAATTTTAACAGGTCTTATTGGTTTACAAGAAGGTGTTGTAGATGAACAAACCTCTTTTATGTGTCACCATGGATTTAGCTATGCTCGCGGTCGATTTATGAAATGTCATGGATTTGGTCCTCACAACCTACATAATGGAATTTACGCATCTTGTAACACCTATTTTGCAAATGTGTACATGCGAACTATAAACAAGTACGTAAAGCCAGCCTATGCCGTAGACGTTTGGAGTAACCACGTTAAAAGTTTTGGTTTAGGTGATTTTATGGGATATGACTTACCAACTGGTAAAAGAGGTAACGTACCTGATTCGAAAACGTATAAAAAAATATATCCAAATGGTGGTTGGAGAAGCACAACTATTGTTTCCAACTCTATTGGGCAAGGTGAAGTTTTAATGACTCCTATTCAATTAGCCAATATGATGGCTACAGTTGCTAATGAAGGTTATTATTACACCCCTCATATCATAAAAAAAATAAAAGGCGCAACCATAGATAAAAAATTCACCACAAAGCATGTCGCTACAATCGACAAAAAATACTTCAAACCCATGATAAGCGGTTTGTTTGACGTATACAATCTTGGTACTGCTAGAGGACTTAACGTTCCTGGTATAGACATATGTGGTAAAACAGGTACAGCTGAAAATTTTGCTAAAATCGATGGAAAACGTGTAAAACTTGAAGACCACTCCATATTTGTTGCTTTCGCACCAAAAGATAATCCAAAAATTGCCATCGCAATTCTTGTTGAAAACGGTGGATTTGGTGCTACCATTGCTGGACCTATCGCCAGTTTAATGATCGAAAAATATCTTAGAAAGAAAATTACACGTAATGATTTAGAAAAGAGAATTTTAGAACGAAGTTTAAGAGACCGCTATGCCAAGCTAGGAGGTATGAAAGAGGCAAGTGCTATAGAGACCACACCTAAAGACTCCGTAAACAAAACAAAAATAACTGCACAAAAAATTAAAATAGATTCCACTAATCAAAATTAATAAGCGATACTTTTCAAATGAAAAACCAAAGCATAAAGAAAAATCTTGACTGGAGCTGTGTCATCATCTATAGTGCATTAGTGATAATGGGATGGTTGAACATCTATTCATCATCACTATCCTCTATTGAAGACACCTACCAAAAGCAGCTTATTTTTATATTATTAACAATTCCATTAATTTTCATTGTTCTAGCAATAGACGGTAAATTTTATGAAAAATACGCAAGTATTATCTTTGGATTTGCTTTGCTGACTTTAGCTGGACTTTTTCTATTTGGGAAAACTATCGCAGGGCAACGGTGTTGGTACGCTATTGGTAGCTTTACGATTCAACCTTCGGAATTTGCAAAAGCAGCAACCTCATTAGCAATAGCAAAGTACTTAAGTGATTCACAAATTAATTTAAAACACGTCAATAGGCAAATCCAGGCATTGGCTATTGTTTTTTTACCAGTACTACTAATCTTGCCGCAACCTGACCCGGGAAGTGCATTAATCTATAGCATATTTATTATTGTATTGTATCGCGAGGGACTTCCTTCATGGTATGTTTGGACTGGATTTGTAACCATTCTTTTATTTGTTTTGACACTAGTCTTAGAACCACAATATGTAATACTAATAGCCCTATTAGTTATTTTAATAATTCATTTTAAATCAAGACTAGGGGATAGAAATATAGTTTTAAGTGGTATTCTTTTTGTAATTATTTCAGGCTTTGTTTTATCTGTGAATTATGTATTTCAAAACGTTTTCAAACAGCATCACCGTGACCGTTTTAATATTTTGTTGGGTAAAACAGTCGATTTAAAAGGAATAGGATACAACACCAATCAATCAGAAATCGCCATTGGCTCCGGAGGATGGTTTGGAAAGGGTTTTCTTGAAGGAACTCAAACAAAAGGAGGATTTGTGCCAGAACAGCATACTGATTACATCTTTACCACTGTTGGGGAGGAATGGGGATTCCTAGGTTCTCTTTTTGTAATTGCGCTTTTTGTGACTTTATTTCTTCGAGTAATTTACTTAGCTGAAAGGCAAAAAACAAAATTCAGTCGTGTGTATGGCTATTGCGTAGCTGGAATTTTGTTTACACACTTTTTTGTAAATATTGCTATGGTTATAGGTATATTCCCAACTATTGGAGTTCCATTACCATTCTTTTCATATGGAGGATCTGGGCTTTGGGGATTTACTATTTTGCTTTTTATATTTTTAAAGATGGACGCGAACAAAGTAAATGAATGGTAAATTTAAATTAATTAAAAATCCACGATTTATAATCTGATTGTTTCTCCAAGGCATTTTCTATTCGATCTGGCAGTTGAGGAAAGAAATCGATACCTGTCATTTTCTCTAAACTATCAACAGAAACGACATAGTTATATAATGGCTTTTCGCTTCTTTCATGTGGAAGTAAAAAAGCAATTAGCTTAAAATTACCATTAGACTCATCGCAAATAATCTTATAAAAAAAATCTGGAACTTGCACTTTTTCTTTTCCAATCGTATTCTTTGATTTCCCAAGAACACCCCCTGTAACTACATAAACTCCATCATATCGCAAAGCCCAATAACGCACTTTTTGCTCTAACCTATTCCATATTCCAGCATTGAACTCATGATTTTGGGGTGAAATATTAGAAGTGAAAAAAGTGTCATTGTATGCGTTTTGATCAAACTCCATATCACCTGCTGGGCAAAGATGCCCTTTATCAAAGCCGCTCTTTTTATAGTTTCTCCAATCAGCTGAACCTGTTTGTACTTTTGGATCTACTACAAAAAAAGGACGCTTGAAATTATTGTTTTTTATGTATTCCTTTTTCAATTCATACGCCACCCACTCCGCTTGTTCAGCTTGCTCACTGTAAGATAAGGAATAATAAGAATGTTTAATTAGTTGGTGCGTTGTAGAAGTAGGCAAATAATCGAATGGTTTAGTACGCATTGATTTATTGCTAGCCGCACCTAAATCTGCACTATGTATAGTATTCCCCTCTAAAGAAAACGAACGAAGATCACTTTCATTCATTTTACAGGAACTAAATCCTAGGCTAAAACTAAATAGTACTAATTTAAAAACATACTTTTTCATTCTCTTAAAAAACTTAGATTAAACTTTTAGATTAATTTTATAAACTAGACTATTAAAAATATAAAAAGGGTTCCACTTTATGACTAAAGACGAACCCTTTTTCTAACTAATTATTTTCTGATTTTAAGATTTAGCAATCTTATCCTTTTTCAATTTTGTTGAAATACTCTTCTTAACAACTGGTTTGGATTGTAAATCATCCAATACATTCAAAGCCTCTTCGACATAAATATCTTTAGATAAAGCTTCGTGCCAACGCTCTCTTTTTTCTTTTAAAGTACTGTCATTACTCATTTGCGCAACCTCATATGGAAGCGAAGAAAAACGCAATGCATTTTTATATTGAGAAATAGGTTTGTATTTTTTTGCCTTTTCTTCAATTGCGTTTTGAGCGATCTTAAACTTATCAATATTTAAGCTATAGGTATTTTCTTCGCTTCTACTATCGATCCATTTTGCATTTTCCTCTATCAATTGAAAATTACTATTATGTTCAATTCTACTTTTGCTTTTTAAAATTGCAGCATTAAAATTACCATTCTTATTCCAAACTGTATAATTAGCTGGGTCAATTTTATCCCACGGCATAGCATTTTCTACATCGCGTTCACCCATCTTTAAATAAGCATATCGGTCCGGCATCACCACATCGCTACTCACACCATCCAGCTGTGTTGAACCTCCATTAATTCTGTAGAACTTTTGAGTTGTGGTTTTTAACGCCCCCAAGTCTCCAACTGAACTGTTACGTACAAACTGATTTAAATCGATTACATTTTGTACCGTTCCTTTACCATAAGTTTGCTTACTACCTATTATAATTCCTCTTTTATAATCTTGGATGGCTGCAGCTAAAATTTCTGAAGCTGAAGCTGAAAAACTGTTTACCATGATTACTAGTGGACCGTCCCATTCAATTTTACTATCTCTATCGAAAAGAACTTCTTTCTTTCTTCCAGCGGACTTAATTTGCACAATAGGACCTTGCTCGATAAATAAACCAGCAATATCTACAACGGTTGATAAAGACCCACCTCCATCATCACGTACATCCAAAACGATTCCGTTTACTCCTTCTTTTTTTAGTCTTTCTACTTCAAGTGCAATATCCTTACCGGCATCTCTACCATCTTTATTTTCAAAATCAATATAAAATTTTGGTAAATATATTACTCCATACTTTAATCCATTTTTTTCTACAACACTTGATTTAGCATAGGTCTCCTCAATTTCAACGATATCTCTAATTATGGATATCACTTTGATAGTACCGTCTACTTTTTTTACGGTAAGACGAACTTCGGTTCCTTTAGGTCCTTTTATTTTCTTAACAACATCATCAAGACGCATACCTACAACATCAACGGGCTCTGCGTTAGCTTGTGCCACTTTCATCACTAAATCGCCGGCTTCTAACTGTTTGCCTCTCCATGCTGGACCACCGGAAATCAATTCTGAGATTTCAGTAAAATCATTTTTCTTTTGTAGACGAGCACCTATTCCTTCGAGCTTCCCACTAATACTAACATCAAAACGTTCTTTTTCTTCTGGTGCGAAATAATTTGTATGAGGATCAAATCGAGCCGTAATTGAATTAATGTAAACAGAGAACCAATCGTTTCTGTCTAAATCATTCATAAAACCAAAATATTCATCTAATGATTTTTTAGCACTTTCACGTGTTTCCTTTTCTAACTCGGCAAATGTTTTCACTTTTCCTGTATCTACAGACGTACTATTTTTTTTGTAAAAATCATCTTCTAA
The DNA here is from genome assembly GCA_963924965.1 of uncultured Flavobacterium sp. GTDB lineage: Bacteria > Bacteroidota > Bacteroidia > Flavobacteriales > Flavobacteriaceae > Flavobacterium. The sequence goes on along the minus strand of CAWURM010000045.1, from coordinate 6,483 downwards.
TTGCACTGCGGGTTTCGCCCCAGTTAGGCTATCAATTTCGACTGTGCTAGACAATCCTTTACTTTTATTCTCTTGAATTTTAAGACGATCTGTCAAAGATGACAGTGTAGATAATTTAATTTGCTTACGCCATCTGTCCTTTAATTCAGCTAAATCTTTAGCATAAGGCGCTTTTACATAATCTGTATTGAAGCTTTCATCAACGGAATAATCAAAAGGAGTACCTAAAATTCCACTGTATAATTTTTTACTTTCTTCCATTCTTTTCATTAAACGATCATACGTCAAATTAAAAAATGTCAAGTCCTTATTAATTAATTGATCATCCAATTCTGTTTCGTATTTTGAAAACTCATCAATATCAGATTGTAAAAAAAATCGCTTTGAAGGATCTAAAGCTTGAATATAATCTTTATAAACGCCTTTTGAAAAGGCATCATCAATAACCGCTGGATTATAATGTCCTTTCTCAATTACGAATGTTAATAATTCTAAAAGTAATTTATCTTTATCAGGGTCTGAATCGTTTGAAGATTTAATTTTAAATGCAAATAAAGTAACCGACAGGAATACAATTGCAAGGAGTATTTTATAATTTCTTTTCATAAAGTTACGAATAGTATTCATCTAAAAATTTTAACTAAGTTACGGTAAAAACTGTGCCAAGAACAATAGACACGCCATAATTTTTTGTTAAAGATATAAAAAAAGGATTTTTGTTTTCTTTTTAAATGATTCCATTTGCCATTTTTTGTTTTTCTTTGTTAGAGATTAAAAACGAAAATTTTTGACACCCTACACACACTTTAAATGAATACATCTAAAATATGAATCCTACCAAACCACTTATTTTAATTACGAATGATGATGGCGTTTCGGCACCTGGACTTAGGGCATTAATTGACGTTATGACAGAAATTGGCGAAGTAATAATTGTAGCACCTGACAAACCTCAAAGCGCTATGGGTCATGCAATCACCATAAATAGTACTTTGTATCTGAATAAGATATCAAAGGACAATGACCCTATTATAGAATATAGCTGTTCAGGAACTCCGGTTGATTGCGTAAAATTAGCTGTAAACGAAATCTTAAAAAGGAAACCAGATTTATGTGTTTCTGGAATCAATCACGGGTCTAACTCCTCTATTAACGTGATATACTCTGGAACGATGAGTGCTGCGGTCGAAGCTGGAATCGAAGGAATACCAGCGATAGGATTCTCTCTATTAGATTATGACTGGAATGCTGATTTTGAAACCCTTAAGCCTTTTTTAAAAAAAATCACAACTGAAGTATTAGAAAAGGGTTTACCAAAAGATGTGGTACTAAATGTCAATTTTCCAAAACTAAAAAAAGAAGATATAAAAGGAATCAAGATTTGTCGTCAAGCGAAAGCCATTTGGGTTGAAAAATTCGACAAAAGAAAAACTCCGCAAGGTAGAGACTACTACTGGCTAGCTGGCGAGTTTGTAAACCAAGACAAAGGAGAAGATACGGATGAATGGGCATTAGGCAACGGCTACATCTCAGTTGTACCGGTTCAATTTGACCTAACAGCGCATCATGCTACACAAGAATTAAACACATGGAATTGGAATGAATAAAGTAGCATTGTTAACTGGAATAATTCTAGGCTTGGCAGCTTCTCTATTAGGCAGCTATCTATTTATCGTGATTTTTACTCCATATGACTTTGCAACCGGTTTTTATACAATGAAAACTCAAGGATCGTTAGGCAAACTAGTAACACTAGGATCCATATTAGATTTAATCCTCTTTGGTGTTTTATTAAAACTAAACAAAGAAATGATGGCTCGTGGTGTTATTCTAGCCGTTATCATTCTAGCAATCCTAACTGTTTTCCTTTAAAATAATAGTCTATTTATTTGATTGATGGCTAGGCAATACCTAATTTTGAATACTGAATTTTTAATCAATTCAATTCTTAAAAATGAAATACTACATTCTAGCAGGAGAAGCATCAGGAGATTTGCATGGTTCGAATTTGATTAAAGAACTAATCAAACAAGATCCGCACGCAGAAATACGTTGTTGGGGAGGTGATTTAATGCAAGAAGCTGGTGGAGAGTTAGTATCGCATTATAAAGAAAGAGCTTTTATGGGTTTTGCGGAGATCATAAAAAATCTTTCATCCATTCTAGATTTTATTAAATATTGCAAAAAAGACATTCAAGAATATAAACCGGACGCTCTAATTTTTATTGACAATTCAGGATTTAATCTTCGAATAGCAAAATGGGCAAAACCAGCAGGCTTTACTACCTTTTACTACATAAGTCCACAAGTTTGGGCTTCTAGAGCAGGAAGAGTAGAAACTATTAAAAAAACTATCGACCATATGTATGTGGTATTACCCTTTGTAAAACCATTTTATGAAAAATACAACTACGATGTCACGTATGTAGGACATCCTTTAATTGACGCTATACACAATCACCCTTCCATAGATTCGGCTGTTTTTAAAAAAGAGAATCAATTAAGTGACAAACCTATTATTGCCTTACTTCCAGGCAGTCGTAAACAAGAAATTACCAAAATGCTTTCAGGGATGTTAAGTATTATTGAAGACTTTCCGGATTACCAATTTGTAATCGCTGGGGCACCTAGTCAGGACTATTCTTTTTACCAACAGTTCATCCAGAATGAGAATATAAAATTCATCTCGAACAAAACCTATGATTTATTGAAAAACGCAACAGCAGCATTAGTGACTTCCGGCACTGCAACCTTAGAAACCGCTTTATTTAAAGTTCCCGAAGTGGTCTGCTATAAAGGAAGTTGGACTTCTTACCAAATCGCGAAACGCATAATAACGCTTAAATACATTTCGTTAGTAAATCTTATTATGGATGAAGAAGTAGTGACTGAATTGATTCAAGATGACTTTAACACGAAAAATATCAAAAAAGAATTGACCAAAATCCTTGAGCCCAATTATAGAAAACAACTTTTAGGGAAATATGATTTGCTTGAAAAAAAATTAGGCGGAATTGGAGCAAGTGAAAAAACGGCTCGTTTAATTATTAAAGATTTAAAAGCAACTTTAAATCCTTAACCACTTAAAATACGTATTTTGAAACATCTGATTTGCGCTTTCCTCATCCTTATTCTCTTAGCTTCTTGTAAAACTTCTTCAAAAATTGTAACCACAACAAGTAAAGAGAAAAGTAGTTTATCCACTAGAAAAACGAATCAACTTATCGATGCTATAGTAGAAACAGCAACAGATAATGTAGGTGTAAAATACAAAACAGCAGGGACAACAAAATCGGGTTACGACTGTTCAGGATTAGTATTTGCCGTTTATGGCCAATATAATATTGCACTACCACGCACTTCCATTGAACAATCTAAAACAGGAACAGACCTTGGGAAAAATACAGAAAAAGCACAAAAAGGCGATTTGATTTTTTTTAGGACTAATAATAAATCCCAAATAAACCATGTGGGAATTGTGACAGAAGTAAACGAAAACGAAGTCAAATTTGTTCACACTTCCACCTCCAAAGGCGTCATTATCTCTTCAACTTCAGAAACTTATTACCAAAAAACATTGGCACAAATAAATAGAGTTTTAGAATAATAAATAGTTTATTTCTTGTTAAAAATCTGTACTTTAGAACGATGAAAGTACTACAATTCCCTTTGGCACGATTTACTATTGGATTTATTCTAGGGATTTTGTTTGCCTTTTATACAAAGGCAGATCTCCATTTTCTTAACGTCTTTATCATTCTTTCTATTTTTCTATTAACAATTGGTTTTTTTACATTAAAAAAGCCCCTTTATTTTGGGATAACAACCTATCTAATGGCTTTTTGTTTGGGAACGATTACTCATATCGTCCATACTGATTCGTTTCAAAAAAACAACTACATCCATTCAACGGAAGTCTATGAGAAGCCCCAATTGCTTCAACTAATAATCCGAGAAAAATTAAAAAGCAGTACTTTTAACGAACGCTATATTGCAATCATAAACCAAATTGGAACTGCGCAAAGTTCAGGTAAAATAATCTTAAATATTCATAAAGACAGCCTGAACCATGAGCTGGAAACCGGCACCTTCCTTAAAGTTAAAAGTGTTTTAATTCGGAATAAAAAGCCAAACAATCCTAATCAATTTGATTACAGCACCTATTTAGAGCAAAAACAAATTTACGCACAACTGTATTTGGACACAGAATCCATTCACATTGGAACCCTGTTAAAAAAGGACATTTGGTTGTACATATCGAAGTTAAGAACTACTATAATTCATAATTTAGAAAAAAATAATTTCAGCAAAAAAGAACTCAGTGTGGCAATTGCCTTAATTATGGGGCAAAGACAAGACATCTCCCCTGAGATTGTTCAAGATTATCAATATGCTGGAGCAATCCATATCTTATCAGTTTCAGGACTGCATGTTGGTTTCATTTTACTATTCCTAAACTTCCTTTTAAAACCAATTCCCAACACAAAAAAAGGAGCTTTAGTAAAATTACTAATCATCATTACAAGCCTTTCGTTATTTGCTTTAATCGCCGGCTTGTCTCCTTCTATAGTGCGCTCTGTCACTATGTTCTCCTTTATTGCTATTGGATACTATTTAAGAAGAACAGTAAATATTTACCACACTTTACTGGTCTCTATATTACTGATTTTACTTTTTCAACCCTCCTTTTTATTTGATGTAGGTTTTCAATTGAGCTATATTGCTTTGTTTTTCATCATTTGGTTTCAACCCTTGTTGGCTCACTTATGGTCTCCAAAATCTCGGTTTAATAAATATATTTGGGGAGCGCTCACCGTTTCATTTGCAGCTCAAATAGGTACGCTACCATTGAGTATCTATTACTTTCACCAATTTCCAGGCTTGTTCTTCATTACTAATTTAATCATCATTCCTGTGTTGAGTTTTATCATGGTTTTAGGGGTTTTAGTAATGGTATTGGCTGCTTTTAACTACGTCCCTCTCGTTTTAGCCAAACCCCTTGAATGGAGCATCTGGCTTTTAAATAAAGTCATCAACACCATTGCTTCATTTGAGCAATTTGTTATTCATGCTATTCCACTTAATTTCGCCTTATTAATCAGTTCTTATTTCCTTATTATTGCCACTATCGTTTGGTTTAAAAAACCCAACTTCAATAAATTACTCGTCGTATTACTCGCAGTTATTGCTTTTCAAATCGCGTTTATTACCACACATTGGAATCTCCAAAACCAAAAGGAATGGATTGTTTTTAACCAAAAACGAAGCACATTAATTACAGAACGAAGTGGTGAAAATGCCATATTATTTACAAATGAAACAAAAATAAATTCCAATAAAAACAATGCCCTCCAATCCTATTTAGTGAATAATTTCAGCAAATTAAGAGAGGAAAGAAAACTAAAAAACATCGCTTATTTCAACGGGAATAAAATAATTATTTTAGATAGTTTAGGATTGTATCCAAAGGACATAAAGCCAGATATTGTAATTCTTACTCAATCGCCAAGAATTAATTTCAATAGAATGCTAACGCTTCTACAACCAAAAATAGTGGTGGCAGATGGATCTAATTATAAATCCATTCAAAAGAACTGGAAGGAAAGTTGTCTCAAACAAAAAATCCCTTTTCATGCAACTGCAGAAAAGGGATACTTTAGATTAAATTGAGTTTATTTTTTTTTGATAATGCCATTAGCAACTTCCAGCCAGGCCTTAGAACCTCCAGCGACATAGCCGGTACTTCCTAAGCCTAAAAAGTTTACTTTCCCATCTTTATCTATGCCGTTGGCAAAATGAATAGTAGGAAAACCTTGTATGCTAAATGCTTGTTGCAGTTCATCATTTTGTTTCTTTATTTCAGGAGTCTGAGGTGTTCTACGTGGATAATCTAATTCCACAAGAATAACATTTTCCTTTGCCCATTTTGCAAATTCAGGGGTTAACAAAACCTCCTTTTGCAAGCGAATACACCAACCACACCAATCACTTCCTGTAAAAAATAATAACAAGGGTTTCTTTTGTTTATTTCCAATGGCTATCGCCTCTTTAACATTAGTATGCCATTTCAATTCTTGCGCTTGAGTAGCCGCCATTCCAATAAAGAATACTAGAACTAAATATATTTTTCTCATAACTGATTTATTTATAACAAATTTAAGCAAAAATAATACCACAAAATGTCGCCTATCTTACTCCGTGCATTAATTTTTTGATTATCGGCGTCATTGCAATTGAAAATAAGGCAACAGCTAAAGATATTATTGTTAACATCCAAAAGAAGTAACTCAACCCATGTTCATTTGCGATTTTGTCAATATTTTCACCAAACATTCCCGCTCCTTTCATTCCAATGGCAACTGCTAGATACCATACTCCAAACATAAAAGCAATCATCCTTGCAGGCACTAATTTACTTACATAAGACAGCCCTACTGGGGAAATACATAGTTCCGCCATGGTGTGAAACAAATACACTAAGAT
>CAWURM010000044.1:0-4882 GCA_963924965.1 uncultured Flavobacterium sp. | reverse complement strand
GTAATGCTGCCAATTCTTCCCCTTGACGAATCATTCCTTCATAATCTGTTGCAATAACTTCTGCTGAAACATCTCCGTCAACAATATCGCAAATAGCAACATAATGTTTCAAAATATTATCTGCTCCTGTAATTCCTTCCTTTGCCATCAATGATGGATTAGTCGTAACTCCGTCCAAAACTCCTAATGCTTGTGCTTCCTTAATTTGAGCTAAATTAGCCGTGTCAATAAAAAACTTCATACTATTTCTATATTAAATTGTGTGTTTATAATTTTGGGCGTGACCACAAGGGTCAGGCTCTACGTTACAATCTCCCTAAAAACGGGAGGATTTTCACTGCGATCCTTCACGCAATTGTAAAATCAATAAAATTCGCTGCAAAATTACAACTTATAATGATTCATTAGCATTTTTTCATACACTTTATCCGGAAGAATTCGTTTTAGTACAATCGAGAACTTTTGCATAAACGCACCTACTTTGTAATGAATCTTTGGTTCCTTGGTATTAATAATGGCATACACCGCTTCGGCCATTTCATTGGGGTTACTACCACTATCTACGTGTTCATCCATTGTTTTTAGGTTATCGCCATACATAATTTCATAAGCCGATCCTTTGATTACAGGAGCATGATAGCGTCCTGAAGCAATGTTAGTAGCAAAATCACCCGGTGCCACATTGGTCACTTGAACCCCAAAAGATTTTACCTCCATACGCAAGGATTCTGCAATTAATTCCAATGCTCCTTTTGAAGCGGAATACATCGAGCGGTACGGTAATCCCATATACCCGGCTATGGATGTGATATTGATAATCAATCCTGATTTTTGCTCGCGCATTTGCGGCAACGCAGCTTGCATTACTGCTATGGGACCAAAAAAGTTGGTGTCAAAATGATTTTTCATTTCTATCATTGGAATCTCCTCAAGAGGACCGGTAATCCCAACACCAGCATTATTAATAACAATATCTAATCTTCCTGAAGTAGCAATAATTTTGGCTACAGCCGCTTGAATCGATTCGGTATTTCTAACATCTAATGCCACTAAAGGAAAAACCGAGTTTAATACGCGCTCTGGATTCCTACTCGTTCCATACACTACAAAACCTTTTTGATGTAAAAATTCCCCAATAGATTTTCCTATTCCTGAGGAACCTCCTGTAATTAAAACGACTTTGCTCATGGTGTTGATGGGTTAGATGTATTTTAGATTGGACCAAAAATAAAAAAATCCTCCATAAGGAAGACTACTATTCTTTTTATTTTGAAAATATTTAAAAATGGGGCAAAAAAAAATCTGAAACAAGTTCAGATTAAAAAAAATGGCAAGCGACCTACATCGCACCGCTCAACCACGTACCCTTGCTATGTTCCCATCCTGGGGGAGTCAGCAGGAGCTGGTCGTGTAGGACTTGCCGGTGCAAATATACAATCTTTTTATATTTTTGCAAGCGCTTTGTGCTCTTAAAATAACATTGTATATTGGTCTATTCAAAATTTAAACCATGAAAAAATATAACTTACTATCTATCATTTTATTAGGAATGACACTTTCTAATTGTGGAGATACAAAAAAAGGAGAAAATACATTATTTACTTTCGATATTACTGATTTTAAAGAAAAATATACCCAAAAAGACCCGCTTAATTTAACGATAACCAACTCTAATTCGAAAACAATTGACAGTATTGTTTACTATGTTAATGATATAAAAGTGGGAACTAAAAAAGGAGCTGAATCGCTTTTATTTGAACTAAAAGATCAAAAATTAGGATATCAAAACTTAAAAGCATTAGTGTATTATGGAGGCGAAAATGCAGTTGCCACTTCAAGAGTCGAATTGGTTTCTAGTATCCAACCGAAACTTTTGAAATATAAAATCGTCAATACGTACCCACATGATAAAACAGCTTTTACAGAAGGTTTAGAATTCTACCAAGACACTTTATATGAAAGTACTGGACAAAAAGGAGCTTCTTACTTTAGAAAAGTAGATTATAAAACAGGAAAAGTTTACAAGCAGGTAAATCTTGAAGATAAATATTTTGGTGAGGGAATTACTTTTATTAACAACAAAATGTATCAATTAACTTGGCAAGAAAAAACAGGCTTTATCTATGATGCAAAAACATTAAAATTAGAAAAAACCTTTGCCTTCACTAAAGATATAGAAGGATGGGGAATGACTAATGATGGCCAATACATTTACCAATCTGATGGGACAGAAAAAATTTGGAAAACAAATCCGGCAGACTTGAAAATGATCGATTATATTAACGTCTATTCTGGAAGTTCAAAGATTAAAGCAGTCAACGAATTAGAATATATCAATGGGAAATTCTATGTAAATGTTTGGCAAAAAGACGCTATCGCGGTAGTTGATCCTATATCTGGAGCAGTGGAGGGAATTATGGATATGTCTGGACTAAGAAAACTACTGGATGTAACCCCTGAAGACGTTTTGAATGGGATTGCTTACAATCCAAAAACCAAAACCATTTTTGTAACAGGTAAAAACTGGAATAAAATGTTTGAAATAACGGTTACTGAATAAGTTTAAATGACAACATTAATTATCAATATAAAGGAATTACTTCAAGTGCGAGAAACATCAATCGATACTGTTTCTGGCAGCGAGATGGCTATTCTTCCCACGATAAAAAATGCATTTTTAGTAATCAAAGAAAATTTAATAGCCGATTTTGGGTCCATGGATAATCTTCCAAAAATGAAGGCCGATACAACAATTGACGCAACTGGTAAAATGATTTTGCCTACTTGGTGCGACAGCAATACACATATTGTATACGCGGGAAATCGCGAACAGGAATTTGTAGATCGCATTAATGGATTGTCCTACGAAGAAATTGCGAACCGCGGTGGTGGAATTTTAAATTCGGCTCAAAAGTTGAATGAAACCAGTGAAGAAGAAATCTACAACCAATCCAAAGCACGTCTTGAAGAAGTCATGCGTTTAGGAACCGGTGCAGTTGAAATCAAATCAGGTTATGGGCTTACCATCGAAGGAGAGTTAAAAATGCTTCGTGTAATCAAGCGTTTGTCTCAAAATTATCCAATAACCATAAAAGCTACTTTTCTAGGCGCACATGCTTTTCCATTAGCATACAAAGACAATCATCAAGGATATATTGACTTGTTGATTCATGAAATACTACCTGAAATTGCCAAGCATGATCTAGCACAATACATTGACGCTTTTTGTGAAGCGGGGTATTTTTCCGTTGCTCAAACCGAGCAAATTATGGAAGCGGGAATTAAATTTGGCTTACAGCCAAAAATTCATGTCAATCAATTTAATTCTATTGGTGGTGTGCAAGCTAGTGTCAAATACAATGCGTTATCAGTTGATCACCTAGAAGTGATGAATCCTGAAGATATTACCGCTTTGAAAAACACTCAAACCATGCCGGTTGCTTTGCCTTCCTGTTCCTATTTTTTGAGCATTCCCTATACACCAGCGCGTAAAATGATTGCTGCAGGATTGCCATTAGCATTAGCTACGGACTATAATCCAGGATCTACGCCATCAGGAAATATGAATTTTGTTGTAGCAACCGCCTGTATCAAAATGAAAATGACACCCGAAGAAGCGATAAACGCGGCAACCCTAAATGGTGCTTATGCTATGGGAGTTTCCGCTACTCATGGAAGTATTACAGTTGGGAAAAAAGCAAATTTTATTATTACTAAACCCATTCCCTCCTATTACCAATTGCCTTATGCATTTGGTACCAACCTCATTGAAAGGGTTTTTATTGAAGGAGAAATTATTATATAAAAAAAGAGAAGCTATTAGGCTTCTCTTTTTTATTATTACACAATCTTTTTATATTATCTTAAAGTAAAGCTTGTTTTTGAAACCAACTCATTTTTATCAAAAACGTTTACAAAATAAGTTCCTTTAGCGAAATCTTTACCCGGTAAATCTTCTGTTACTTGAACTGTTTTATTTTCATATTTTACGTTAGTAATAAAACTATATACTAAAGAAGCATCTCCAAAGTTTTCAGTCTTTTTATCTCCTAAAACATTGTTTTTACTATCAATTACTTGTACATAGTACGTTTTGTCTCCAGATTTAGCGATTTGATTTTCAGCAATTGTAAAACTAATTTTTAAAACATCAGCTCTACTCGCTTTATCCGTTTCGATCTGTTTCCCTGAGCTTCTTAATTTATAAGCTGAAGTTTTCATGTTCAAAACTGTTAATTTTGAACCTTTCTCCACTACCTTAGATAGTTCCTCATTTTGACCTACTAATACTTCATTGTATTTTTTAGATTCACCTAAAACTACTACTGTGCTATCACGCTGCGATGTCAATTTAGTGTTTGCTTTTTTCAAACCTTCATTTTCAGCCATTAACACTTTCATATTACTTTGTAAAGCAATAAATTGTGTTTTGTACTTAGCTAATGAAGCAACATCTCCTTTAGACTTATTTAAGTCAGCCATTAAATTTACCACTTTATCTCTTTCTTGAATTAATTCATCAGACATAGAAGTGTTTTCAGAAATTGCTGCGTCATAAGTAGCTTTTAACTCTTGTAAATCTTTCATAACTGATTCTTTCTCAGTCATAGTAGTTTTAAGTTCTGTTTGCACAGTTTCAGCGTCTGAGGTTACCTTAAAAATGTACACTAAACTACCTACTAATAAAACTGCTAATACAGCTATTACCGCCTTAAGGCTTGAACTGCTTTTTTGATTTTCCATATTAAAATATTTTTTTTCCAAATTTAACAATATATATTTAAGATATAACGAAAGTTACGACAATTATAGTATTTTTGAGAAAATTATTTTTTTTTATGGAAAAAATTATACCTTTTACTGCGAATAATCTTGCAAAAAT
>CAWURM010000043.1:0-11348 GCA_963924965.1 uncultured Flavobacterium sp. | reverse complement strand
TACTTTAAAAGCAATAGTTGAAAAATTGGTAGCCTATTATGGATTTGACACTTTAGGAGAATTAATCAAAATTAAATGCTTTAATGAAAACCCAAGTGTGAAATCTAGCCTTACTTTTTTAAGAAAAACGGATTGGGCACGCAAACAAGTAGAAGATTTATATATAAAAAGCGTTTCTAAATTTTAATCTTTAGTTTAGTTTATAAGAAACCATAACTCCTCCTCGGTAGGGAAGCCATTCACCACTTTTGTTATAATGTGGGGCAAAATCATATCGTTCTCCAGTGCTTAGCAAGTATCCTTTGTAAAATCCTTGATGCCACCCTCCGCCTACGAAACAATCAAGGTAAAATTTCTCATTTATTTTGGCTTTGTAGCCAATAGTTGAGCCGATGAAGTACCCATGACCTACTTCATAATAATCGGTGTTGATATAGTTCCATTTTTGAAAATTATATTTACTACCTCCAACATGGGCACCAACATAAAAACCATTATTTTGTTCTTTGAAATGGTATCTAAATTCAGTAGTGAACGTGTAAAATTGTCTCGGGATTCCTTTAATCGATTTCCAGGGTAAAGCAAATGCATCGATTGCAAGGGTAGTTTTTTTTCCTATACTTGTTTCGATACCTAAATTAGGAGCAGTTAATAAAGTAGTAAAAGCATTGACTTTTACGTAAGTTTGACTGTGTGAATGAATTGTAAATAAGAGTATTGTGATTAAAAATATTCTTTTCATGATTTAAGTTAGGTTGACTATTGAGGGTATAAATGTATTATATTTAATACAAAAAATAAGCTGGAATTTTTTAATTTTTATTTAAAATGGAGTAGATTACAGTATCTAGAAAACGACCTTCATAAAATTGATTTTCAATAAAATGGGCCTCTTTCTTAAATCCGCTTTTAATTAGAACTTTTTCTGAGGCTAAATTATCAGGATCAATTACGGCTTCAATACTATGCAATTTCATTTGATTAAACCCATATTCTAAAACCTTGTTCAGAGCTTCTGGAATTATGCCCGTTCCATGATAGTCGGGATGTAAAATATAACCCACTTCTGAGCGGTAATTTTGGGGTTGAGTTCTATAATAGCCAATGATTCCAATTAATTTTGGGTTGTCTTTTAAAGTTATAGCCCAATTAATTCCTTCTTTTTTATCCATTGTAGCTTCAATGGTGTTAATTACTTCCATCGCATCTTCATGGGTTAATGCCAAGGGTCTGGGTATGTATTTCATAATTTCCGCATCGGAACGTAATGCAAAAATTTCAGATACATCGCTTTTTAAAACTCTTCTTAGAGAAAGACGTTCAGTTTCTAAATCTGGAAAGGGATTGAAATTTATTGTTAACATAAAGCTTAATAGTATTTTTTTATAGTATTTCGATGCTAAATTGGGCGTCAAATGTTGATTTTGATTCTAGAATTTGAATCCCTTCTTTTTCTAAAATAGAACCAGTACTTTCATTAGAATCAGAGTAGCCAAACCAAGGTTCAATACAAAGAAATGGAGCATTCATTTTTGTCCAAATCCCCAAATGTGGAAAATCCTTATAATGCATTTTTATCATTGGTTTTTGATTTTCAAAAATAGTTAAACTTCTTGATTTTAAGTTTTTAAAAATCAAAGCATCATTTTCGAATAATGAATAATGTAAATCCACCTTATTATCTGTGGTAAAAAGTGTTTTTACTTCATCCGAAATTAAGTCGTTTTCTAGTAAATTATAAACTAATGGCTCTTCTTTTTCAAACTGAATACTATAGTTTTCAAATTTTCCAGGTAATGCAATTGCAGGGTGTGCTCCTATAGAGAATGGCATTTGACCTATTCCTTTATTAGTCACTTTGTATTGAATATTCAAGTGGTTATCTTCTAAGGAATAAATTAGTTGCAGTTCAAATTCAAAGGGATATACCTTTTTAGTATCTTCATTTGATGCTATTGAAAAAACAGCCAAATCCTCTTTTTTTTCAATTAATTTAAATTCAGTTTCTCTAGCAAAGCCATGACGCGATAATTGATATGAAATAGAATTGTATTTATAACTATTGTCTTTAAGTGTTCCTACTATTGGGAATAAAACAGGAGAATGTTTTCCCCAGAAAACAGGATTTCCCTCCCAAATGTATTCTTTGTCATTTGATTTTAATGAAATTACTTCTGCACCTAAATGATTTATTGTAGCAGTTATGTTTGAGTTGAATAGAGTTGTCGTAACCATTTTACTTTTTAAAAGATTAATTAATGTAAATATATTTTATAATTTTATTTAAAACTATAATTTGATGAAATGATATTTTAATAAAATTTTGATAATTTTTTATTAATGCGTTGAATTTAATGTACTGATAAGCTTTTTTTTCATTAATTTGCTTTATAAACAGTCAAAAAATGAAAAAAAATCGGTTTCAAGCCTTCTTACAATTGGCTTTAGTTTTAGGGGTTTCTTCCTTAAATGCACAACAAGGTCCAGTAACTACATCAACTGCACCCATTTCAAATTATAATTATCATGATGCCTTTGCACCATTTTTTTATTCAAAAAATGGAACAACAACACGATCAGCAAGCGGACAGCCAGGAGCAGAGTATTGGCAAAACAGAGCAGATTATGTGTTAACTGCTAAATTGAATGAAAGCAATAATGAAATCATAGGTACTGATATTATAACGTACACTAATAATAGTCCGGATAAATTGTCTTTTTTATGGATGAATGTTGATCAAAATTTATTTAAGGCAGATTCAAGAGGAAATGCTATCGTACCGCTAACGGGTAGCCGTAACGGAGCTCAAGGCGAAGTTTTTGATGGTGGTCATAAAATTAAATCGGTTAAAATTATTAATACAATTAATGGGAAGACATCAGAGGTAGCTGCGAAATTTACTATTTCGGATACAAGAATGCAGATTTTTCTTCCTCAGGAATTGAAGGCTAAAGGGGGTTCCGTAAAAGTGAAAATAGAATTCTCTTATATTTCCCCAAAAGAGGGTTCAGATCGCACCGGAGTTTTAGATACTAAAAACGGTAAGATTTTTACAATAGCTCAATGGTATCCGCGTATGTGTGTCTACGATGATGTGAGAGGTTGGAATACAAATCCTTATTTAGGTGCATCCGAATTTTACTTGGAATACGGAGATTTTGATGTAAATATTACTGCTCCCGCAAACCATATTGTGGTTTGTTCAGGTGAATTAGTTAATCCTACAGCAGTTTACAATACGGTTGAGCAAAGTAGATTAGCCAAAGCAAAACTTAGTGATGCCACTGTTTTCATTCGTACCGAAGAGGAAGTAGCTGCCTTAAAAACTACAACAGCAACAAAGACTTGGCATTATAAATTAAAGAATGCAAGAGATTTATCTTGGGCTTCATCAGCAGCATTTATATTAGACGGTGCCAAAATTAATTTACCAAGTGGTAAGAAATCGTTAGCATTGTCAGCTTATCCAGCGGAAAGTGCAGGGAATAATGCATACGGTCGTTCTACTGAATATGTAAAATCGTCTATTGAAAACTATTCAAAAAGATGGTTTGAATATTCCTATCCAGTAGCAACCAATGTGGCAGGAAACGAGGGTGGAATGGAGTATCCTGGTATTGTATTTTGTGGATGGGAATCTAAAGGTGAAGATCTTTGGGGAGTTACAGATCATGAATTTGGACACAACTGGTTCCCAATGATTGTAGGTTCAAATGAGCGTTTATTTGCTTGGATGGACGAAGGATTTAATACTTTTATCAATTCATTAAGTTCTGTTGATTTTAATAATGGGGAATATAAAAGTGCGGTTTCTGATTTGCATAAATTAGCCGAAACATTTACAAGTCCTAAACTAGAAACCATAATGAGTTCTCCAGATAATATGAAGGAAAGCAACATTGGTTTACTATGCTACTTTAAACCTAGTTCTGGATTAATTGTATTACGTGAACAAGTATTAGGGCCGGAACGATTCGATTTAGCTTTCCGTACTTATGTAGAGCGTTGGGCTTTTAAACACCCTACACCAGATGATTTCTTTAGAACTATGGAAAACGTAGCTGGAGAAGATTTAAGTTGGTTTTGGAGAGGATGGTTTCAATACAATTGGCGTTTTGATCAAGGAATCAATTCCATTAAGTATGTGAAAAACGATCCTAAAAAAGGCGTGGTTATTACTATCGAAAATTTTGAAAAAATGCCAATGCCATCTATTTTAGAAGTAAAAACAAAAACCGGCAAAGTGGAGCGAATTAAATTACCAGTTGAAGTATGGCAAAGAAATAATAGTTGGTCATTTAAGCATAATTCAACGGAGGAAATCGAGAGTATAACTCTAGATCCAGATCACGTTTTTCCAGATAGTAATGAAGGAAATAATGTTTGGACAGCTACTAAAGGTGTTGTTGAAAAAGATGTTATTTTAGATGCTTATTTAGGAACTTTTTCAAATACTAGATCACCGATGAAAATCGTTTTTTCAGAAAAAAACTCGGTATTAAATGCTTTGATTTCGGGCTACCCTCAGTTCTCAGTAGATCCTATTGGGAAAGATTTGTTTGAGTCCAAAAGAGCGGGTCTTAAATTTCAGTTTAACGAGGACAAAACTGGGTTTGATATGATTATAGGAGAAAATCAAAAAATCCCTTTTACAAAGGATAAATAGTAAACCGCAGTTTACAGCATAAAAAAACACCAGCAATTTGCTGGTGTTTTTTATTATAATACTTATCAAAAAGCTATGTTTAAGCGGGTATTTGCTGGCTTAGGCAATGTAGTGTGCCAAAACCCCAAATAAAATCAATTGCACTGATCCCTATGACTTCTCTATCAGGGAAACATTCTGCTATAATGTTTAATGCTTTGCGATCGTTTACATCATTAAAGGTAGGGACTAAAACACATTTATTTAAAATTAAGAAATTAGCATAACTCGCAGGCAATCTTAAATCTTCAAAATCAATTCGCTTTGGCATTGGCAGAGCCACAATTACGGGTGATTTTCCGTTTTCTAACTTAGCATTTTGTAAGCGTTTTAAGTTGTCTTGTAAAGGAGCGTAATTAGGATCGTTAGAATCGGTTTCAACTATAGTAACGATTGTATCTTCATTGATAAAGCGGCATAAATCATCAATATGACCGTGCGTATCGTCACCTTCAATTCCATCTCCTAACCAAATTACATTGGTAATTCCCAAGTATTCCTTGAAAACAGCTTCGTAATCTGCTTTGGTAAAACCAGGATTACGCACTTGAATAGTAGGATGCATCAAGCATTCTTCAGAAGTTAATAAGGTCCCTTTTCCATTAGAATCAATAGCACCACCTTCGACTATAACCGGTTTTCCTTTGTACATCACTTGTGTATGTGGCATATCTAAAAAATCTGCTACTCTTGCAGGAATATGTTTGTCTAGTTGGAAGTTTTTATACTTGGCCCAACCATTAAAGTTGAAATTCAAGGCTTCTCTCTTATCACCATTTTTCACGACAATTGGCCCCGAATCTCGCATCCAGCTTCTATTCGTTTTTTGAACAATAAAAGAAACATGGTCAAGATTGACTCTTGCCATTTCAAGCATTTCAGTTACTTTTTCTTGAAGTTTATCATCGTTAACGACTAAAAAAACAGTTTCATATGTTGCTACTTTTTTAATAAATTCGACAAAAGCCCATTGTACAGCTCCATATTTCCCGGGCCAATCGTTTCCGTTGTGAGGAAAACAAAGTAATATTCCTTGTTGATTTTCCCATTCAGCAGGGAATCTTCTGTTATTTGTAGTACTCATATTTAATCGATTGCTCTTTTAGTAATATCTCCAAAAGCATCAATTCGTCTGTCTCTAAAAAACGGCCAATTTTGACGTACATTTTCCTGTAGGTCTAAATCAACTTCGGCAATTAAGATTTCTTCTTTGTCATGTGAGGCTTGCGCCAAAATTTCACCTTGTGGACCAGCGATAAACGAAGATCCCCAAAATTGAATTCCGGCTGTATCTGGTAAATATTGTTCTAGCCCAATTCTATTTGCAGCTGCAACATAAACTCCATTAGCAACAGCATGACCCTTCATGACGCTCATCCAAGCACCATGTTGGTTGACTCCATATTCGTCTTTTTCGGCTGGATGCCATCCAATTGCAGTTGGGTAAAATAATACCTCAGCACCTTGAAGCGCTGTTAAACGAGCCGCTTCTGGATACCATTGATCCCAACAAATAAGAGTCCCTATCTTTCCTTTTTGCGTTGGAATGGTTTTGAAACCTAAGTCTCCAGGCGTAAAATAAAATTTTTCATAAAAATGAGGATCATCCGGAATGTGCATTTTGCGATACAATCCAGCTTCTGAACCATCTGTATCAATAATGTAGGCACTGTTATGGTAAATTCCAGCCATTCTTTTTTCAAAGAAAGGAACGATAATAACTACCCCTAATTCTTGGGCTAGGGCACTAAAAGCAATAAAAGAAGTACTGTAAAGCGGTTCAGCTAAAGCAAAATTATCAACATCCTCACTTTGACAGAAATAATGACTGCTATATAATTCTGGTAGGGAAATAACCTCAGCACCTTGATTTGCTGCATCACGAACCCAACTTAAACATTTTTTCAAGTTGTTTTCGGCTATATCATTTAGATTCAACTGTATAACAGCAATCTTATACTTTTTGTTTGGCATCTCGTAAAATTTAGAGTACAAAAATAGGAATTTATGCGGACTATTAAAAAGGCGCTTGTTAAAATAGTGATAACAATGCATGCAGAGTGTAGAATGTATTTTATCTTTGTTAAACAAAGCGCATATCCGATTACAAAAGTTTTAAATGCAGTAAATTTATTTATTAATAAAAAATGAATAATTATGACTAACGATTTTGAAACCATCGAGAAAGAGAATATCCATTCTTTAAAATTCCCAAATAGAGAATTACTTGCTGATGATATTGCTATCAAACAGCGTATAAATGATCTAGAAAGAGCATTGTCTTTGGGTAATTTAGAACATTCAAAAATCCAAATTTACTTTGAAGATGCCAATTCGAAAAAAATGGTAGAAACAACAGTTTGGGCGCTCACTGATGAAAGCGTGGTACTAAAGCAAGGTGTAGAGATTCCCATTAATAGAATTTTTAGAATTTTATCATAATAGGAAATAAAAGCCTTTTGGATTACTCTATTTTATTTAATTGCTATTCGTTCATTGAATTATGCGATTGTCTTTTTAAACCAGCATTTTTCTACCACAATAACCGTCAAGAATCCTAAGAGATAGCAAAGTAAATCCATCCAAGAAAAGGAAGTTCCTATTATAGTTTTTGCTATTTTATTGTTTTCTAAATGTAGTTTTTCTACACTATTTATAAACTGTAAAAACTCCAATGTAAAGGAAAAAATTAAAGTAAATAGTGCGGCTTGCAGTACTGTTGATTTGATAAAGCTTTGAATAAAACAGTAGATTAAAATAACAACCAAAATATCTCCAAGATAAGGTCGTACGAAGGAATCATGCACAAAAAAGGCAATTAATACTTCAATCACAAAAAATACAATAGTTAGCGAAAAATAAATTTTGTTAAATGTAAACATGTTTTACTTTTACATTTTAAAGAAGTTTATGCCCTTCATCCAGACAATTTCAGATTCAATAAATCGAAGCCTTGTTTTAATTATTTCCGCTGTTTTATTTCTAGGTGATTTCGTCACAAACCTTGCTTTTGATTTAGTAAAGTCTAGCGTATACTTGTCATCCAAGTCAAGATTTTTATCTGAATAGAAAGTAACAACATTGTCTTTTTCTGTCCATTTTCCTTTCCCGTATTTATTGACTTCGGGAGGAATTCCCTGTTTAATATTTGAATAGTAATCAAAAAAGAAAGTGCCATCTGAATTTAATGTCAAATTGTATTTAAACAAGTGATCTCCTTCTGTTCCTAATGTTAGACTATAGTCACCAACTAAAGTATTTGTTTGAGCTAATAAAGTCATATTAGACATTAATAGAAAAATAACAATTAGTATTTTCATAATGTAATTAGTGTTTTGTTTTGAAGACTACTATTTTTATTGAAACGAAAATACGAATTAATAGGTGATTTTGGCTGTCTTTAGCATAGACATTTTATAAATTTGATTGATTTGCTGAGAATTGAGGTAGCCATCAAAATACAAGTTTTTATGGGATTAGTTTTTCCTGTTCAGTAGGTTTCGTTTCTTTTGATCTCGCTATTGTGGATAGGTAAGCATAATCACGAAATAATAAGTGTTGTGCCGTCGATTTATAAAATGCTATGAGAAAGTATTACAAGTAAAAAAAAAGCGAATTGAAATTTAACTTTCTATCCGCTTTTTGTACTTCTTTCTATCTTTTGTAATATACCACAATACTCGCCTTAGCTAAGGTTTGATTCCAAAGATTAAATCCTACAATGGCGGGATTCGTATTTTCATTTGTACCTAGTTTATCCGTTTTAAGTGCAAAAACGGTAATAATGTATTCGTGATATCCGTGTCCTACCGGTGGGCAAGGGCCACCAAATCCTTTCATACCGTAATCTGTAATACTTTGAATAGCCCCATTTGGAGTTAAATTAAGTGTTACGTTTCCTGTATTTTGTACTAATTCGTTTATATTCGATGGAATATCAAATACTAGCCAATGCCAAAATCCACTTCCAGTGGGAGCATCAGGATCATACATTGTGATCGCAAAACTTTTTGTTCCTTCAGGTGCATTTGCCCAACTTAATTGTGGCGAACTATTATCACCCGAACAACCAAAACCATTAAATTCTTGAAGTTTTGTTGCTTGACCACCTAAATCTTTACTAGTTAAAGTAAAAGTTTTTTGTGCAAATAGTGTTAGGGAACATAGTAATGATAAAGCTAAAATTAAACTTGTTTTTTTCATTGTGTTTCTTTTAAAGTTATAAACAAAGATACCGCTGCTATCAAACTTAAAAGGGAGGTAAATGTTCAAAAAGTGTTGCTAAAAGTTCAGTTTTTACTATCTTGCTTTGGGGTATTACCATATTTAGATTTATACGCTTGAATAAAGCTCGATAGGTTTTCGTATCCTACTTCAAAATAAATTTCAGAGGAAGTTTTTTGCTCTTGATGAATTAAATAATGCGCATGTTCCAATCGTTTGTTTTGAAACCATTTAATTGGGGATTCTGAGTAGTGTTTTTCAAACTCTCTTTTGAAAGTTGAAACACTCATATGGCATAAAAAAGCTAATTCGTTAATTGTTAGTTTGCTGAAAATATTGCTTTCGACTGTTTCAATAATTTTTTGGGTGGCATCGTTGTTGTTGTTTAAAAGGGAATATAGAAAAGTGGTTCCGTTTTTTTCGGTCAAATAGAGGATAATTTCTTCTAATTTAACTTCTAGTAACTTTTCTTGTATGTTTTTTGATAATGTCGAAATATCCAACAAACTATTTACAAAACGCTTGATGAAAGCATCATATTCAAAAGGATATACAGATTTACTCTCTGTTGGTCTAGTTTTAATGAGTGCTGAAGATCGTATAATCCGTAACAGCATTTCATTATTAAAGAATAGTAGTACACTTTTGTAATTTTTCACATCCGAAAGTTTCTCGGTCATCAAGCAATGTCCTGCTTTCATTAAAAGAAATCTAGAGTTGTCAATTGAGAGTGCAGAATTGTCAAAAAAAACTTCTTTAGTCCCAGCCGTTAAAAAGCTAAAGGTGTTTTGACTGAGAATAATTTGCTGTTTGTTTATTTCTTGTGAACTTTGATAATCAAATACCTTAACCGCTCCTAATGGTGCTATATGAAGATCTTCAGGGAGCTTAATTGTTTTCATTTGATTTTTAAAAAGTAAAAAATTAGTATTCTGATCTCAAAAATAACAAAAATCGCGAATGGTAAATACGCATCAAGTAGTGCTTTTTTGAATTTTTAAAGTGTTGAAACTTTGGAATAATGAAAGATACCGGCCTGCATTTTCACTTAAAGTTTTAATTGATTTCGATTTTTTTAATTAAGAGTTGAAAGTTTTCTATTTTTTTATTACCAATTAAAAATGCCAATTCTTCTATATACTGATGTGAAAAATTTGGAAAATCAAGTTTTTTACCTCTAAAAAAAGGAGACATATCTTCTAATGGAATTGCTATTTCTTGCCATTCCCCTGTAGTTTCGAAAGTATGGATATACGAGTAATAATTATCAGAATTGTTTTTTATGCGTAGTTGGTATTTTTTACCATCTCCCTTTAATTTAATAAAAATAGTAGCGCTCTTATCGATTTTGATTTTGTCAAATTGATATCGGACCATGGAAAATCCACCATTATTTTCTAATGAAATGGCACCTTCAAATACACCATAACCATCAGGGCTTAAAGAAAAAGATCCAGCTGATTTTCCGCCCATCACCCCATCATCCACAATTTTCCAATCTTTAATATCTGAACTTTTATTAAATTCAAAAATTAAGGGATTATTTACAAATAGAGTCAATATTAGTATTCCCATAAAAAGGTGCATAAGTCAGTGTTTTAACGTTAAAAGTGTGCCGTGATCTTCGTAAAATGCTTTAGAGATAATCCATTTCTATTAGTATGATACTTATGGATTTTTTTTCAAATTTACATAAATTTAAAGACTGAGAGGTAAGATCGCGACAATTATTGCCCTAGATTTTATACTTCAAAAACTAAGTAGATTTGTATCTAGATGCGAATTATAAAACGATTCTATTTAAGATAAGAATAGGCCGCCGCCTATGGCTAAGAAATCATAAGTAGGTGAACCTATTTTTAAATGCTCATATCCTAAAGTTAGGAAATAATTATTTTTATGGTACCTGCCTTTCAATTCAAATTCATTAACAGGGACTGCGTTGATGGTACTCCATTTAATAGAACTGGAAATACTGTATGGTGCAGCAATAAAAATATCAGTATTGAGACCATAACTGAATCCGACTTTTTGAACTTCATTTCCTAGTAGTTTAGTCCAATGCTCCAACCCAAATTAAATCTTTCAAATCGCATTCGATCATAACATAAGTTGAAATTCATTAATGATAAATTGCTATAATTTTTTTCGATTTTATTGTATTCGAGAAGCGTAAATAAATCAGTTTGTATATAAAAATGATGAGAGGGCCGAATTTTAGCTTTCAAATGATTACCATAGATTTCGTTATGGCCTAAAAGAATTTGATCCTCAATGTCAACTCGTAAATACTTTGTAGTAGGAGAAATTACATCTGAATTTTCAAAATTACCGGAGACATTATTTTGGTAAGGATAATCAGTTAAATTACTATGCAAGTGATTTTCGAACTCATAATTACCAATTATGGAATAATAA
>CAWURM010000042.1:0-29246 GCA_963924965.1 uncultured Flavobacterium sp. | reverse complement strand
CTAAGATTAACCAAATCATACTTACTGATGCCGTTTTAGCACCCGCTTCAATACCATCCGCACCAAAAGCAATACAGGCCATACCTAAAGCCAATAATCCCATTCCTATTCCGTATTTCAAATTCGCAGAAGGGTTGTATTTACTTTCCCACCACTTTGAAAAAAGAGGTGCTAATGTGATAATAAATAAGGAGTTTAAAGTAGAGAACCAAGTAGCAGGAACTTCCGTCAATGCTGCGGTTACCTTATCAATTTTCAAAGAAGCTAGGGTAGCATCAGACAGATCTAAATAACCGGCAGTATAATAATCTTTTGCCAACATCCAAATTGCGATACACCAAATAATCAGAAAACTAATACTTAAAATTATATTTGCAGTTGGATAACTTTTAAATGTTTGTTTGAACATTAAATACAAAACATAAGTGATTATCGCCAAAGGTAAAATGGTAATCATCGAATTAATTACTAAAAACACTACGCTCCAGTTTCCTTCTAAAACTCTATTAGTATAATCATTAGCAAAAATAGTTAAACTGTTAGGTGACTGTTCAAAAATAGCCCAAAAGAAGATTGTTAAAAAAGCAAAGAAAGTCACTGCAATTAATTTCTCTCTAGTAATTTGCGAGTACTGTGTAAATCGATAAACCAGCAAAATGATAAATAAAATCAAAGCAGATACGATTGCAATTGAATTTCCGTTATCACCTAAAAAGCTAAAAATATTAATCTTTCCGCCAGAAATTTTCGAAGCAGGATCATTTAAAATCCATAATAATCCTAGGAGTGACGATAAAGCAATAACACCTAACTGCCAAGGAGAAAAAGGATTTCTTTTATCTGTATCCAAAGCTGCAGCTTTTGCGACACTTTCTTTATTTGGTTTTAAACCAATATCTCCAAAAATATTTTGAGACAACCAGAACTGCAACATTCCAAAAAACATGAAAATTCCAGCAAGGCCAAAACCATAACTCCATCCTACTTTTTCACCCAAATAACCACAAAGTAAGATTCCGAAGAAAGCACCAGCATTTACGCCCATAT
Source organism: uncultured Flavobacterium sp. (assembly GCA_963924965.1). Taxonomy (GTDB): domain Bacteria; phylum Bacteroidota; class Bacteroidia; order Flavobacteriales; family Flavobacteriaceae; genus Flavobacterium. The sequence continues at coordinate 28,199 of CAWURM010000042.1, read as the reverse complement.
AAAACAAAGTATAAGCGCCATCTTTTTTCTCAGGACGGTCTTTGTACATTTCTGAAATTATGGAAGTCATATTGGGTTTAAAAAAACCATTACCAAAAACTAACAAAACCAATCCTAAATAAATAGAAAACTCCGTTTCAACAGCCATAGAAGCATGTCCAAGTGTCATTAAAACAGCGCCTACAACAACAGCCCATCGAAAACCAATTACTTTATCAGCAAAGTAACCTCCCAACATCGTTGACAAATACACCAGACCTACATAAGATCCAAATAAAGCAGATGCGTTTTCACGGCTCCATTCCCAACCTCCATCTACAAAAGAAGTGGTCAAAAACAATATCAGCAATGAACGCATACCATAGAATGAAAAACGTTCCCACATTTCAGTGAAAAACAACACAAAAAGGCCGGTTGGATGTCCTAAAACTGTATTTTCAAAAAATTCATCTTTAGTAATTTGACTCATATTATTCGAATTTATTATGTTTATTTATGTTACAATTATTTTTCGTTGTCTTCAGCACCGTGTGTTAAACGTTTTAGTGGTTTTAGCAACATTAAAAACAAAGCCCCTATGATAATGGTAAAAACTAATATACCCAAAAACACAGTATATTCACCTAATTCACTTGCAGATTCTCCGATAATTCCCGCTACTTTATTACCTAATCCGGTTGCTGCAAAGTAAACCCCCATCATTAAAGAAGCATATTTCACAGGCGACAATTTTGTTATAAAAGACAAGGCTACTGGTGAAATACACAATTCCCCTATGGTATGAAATAAATATGCCATCACCAACCATAACATGCTTGATGACCCCACTTTTTCAAATTCCATGGTAGCAAAAACCATGAACAAAAATCCAAATCCCATGATAACAATACCAATCGCCATTTTAAAAATAGAGGAAGCTTCTTTTCCTTTCAATTTTCGTTTAGCCCAGTATGACGCTACAATTGCAGCAAATATAATTATAAAACCAGCATTTAAACTTTGAAACATCACGGTAGGAACTTGCATTCCTAATAACATTCTGTCTGTTTTTGAATCGGCATATAAATTCATTAATCCTCCAGCTTGCTCATAAGCACCCCAGAAAATAATAACCATAATGAAAGACAATAACAAAACTAAGAAACGATCTTTATCTTGTTGCGAGTCTAATTCTTTATAAATCATCATCATCAAAGCGGCGATTACAGTTAAGAATATAAATAGCAAACCGAATCCCCAACCTAAACTATACCATCCAAAAACAGAAACCGCCGCCAGCGCTATCGTAATAAACAACTGATTTTGTGACTTCAATAAATTCTTAAAAAGCAGTCCGTATGAACTTTGATCAACAACAGTAGTTTCTTGCACTTCAAAATTACCTACTTGCGTCAAATACTTTTGACCCCATAGATAAACGACAAGACCTAAGACCATCGCTATTCCAGCCAAACCAAAACCTGCATGCCATCCCCATTGTGCTACCACAAATCCAATTACCATAGTAGCTAATAATGAACCGGTATTTATTCCAATATAGAAAATACTAAATCCTTTATCTCTTCTGATATCTCCTTGCGCATATAGTCCACCTACCATAGTAGAAATATTAGGTTTTAGTAATCCAACTCCTAATATTACCAGACCAAGACCTGTATAAAAAGCCCAAGTATCTGTCAACACTAATACTCCATGACCTAAACATAGAATTACTGCTCCTAATAAAACTGCTTTCTTTTGCCCTAACAACTTATCTGCAATCATTCCACCGGGAATGGACATCACATAGACTAACATCGTGTACCAACCGTATAAAGCCAATGCTTCTTGACTTGTCCATCCTAATCCTGGACCTCTAGCATCCCCTAGTGTCTCCGTTGTCATGTACAAAACCAGTAAAGCTCGCATTCCATAATAGGAAAAACGCTCCCACATTTCGGTAAAAAACAAAATGAATAACCCAATAGGATGACCAAATAAAGTCGATTTGTGATGATCTTGCGTTGTACTGTTTGACATAATTTATTTTTAGATTACTATTTTTATTTTACTTCTTGCATTAATTTTTTGACCAATGGTGATATTGCAATTAAAACCAGTCCAGCGACTAGGGCATAAATTGCTAAGTCTTTATATCCATCCGCATAAACGGTTAATTTTTCAAGGTTACTTGCGTTTTCTGACGCTTCAGCAATATTAGCACCTAATAATCCAGCGAAATATTGACCATATGCACTTGCTAGGAACCACATTCCCATCATTACAGCCTGTGTTTTATGAGGAGAAAGCTTTGTCATTACTGACATTCCAATAGGTGACAAGCAAAGCTCACCAAATGTAATGATAAACCAACCAAATGTAAATAAATCTAACGAAGTTCGTCCATTTGCATCTGCAAAGAATTTTGTATAATAAAACACATAAAATCCAGCCGCAAGAAACAAAAACCCTAATCCAAATTTTACTACCGTATTAGGCTCCATTTTTCTTTTATGCATCCAAATCCATACCAACCCAACCAATGCTGCAAAAACAATAACAAAAAAGGAGTTTGCCGAATTATTGACACCATTAGGATCTAATGGTATTCCTAAAACTGTATTATTTAGGTTGTGTGCTGCAAATAAACTCAACGACCCACCACTTTGTTCAAAAAATGCCCAAAAAAAGATGGAAAATATAATGAATACTAATGCGGCAACTAGTTTCTTGTTTTCTGCCAGAGAGAAATTTCTCATTTCGTAGCATAAATACATAAGGGATGCGGGACCAATAATAAACATAAAAATATCGGTGTATTCCGTATTAGAAACCATAGTCATAATCACTGGAATGATCACTAATGAGCCAATATAAGTAACAATCTCTAAAGTCTTTCTTTTCGATTTCTCTAAATGGACTAAAGGAGAAAGTCCAATCTCACCTAAACTTTTTTGAGTTTGCGTAAAAGTCAACAAACTAATTAGCATTACAAATGCTGCAAAACCGAACGCCACATTCCATCGCAAATGATCAGGAACAATAGAGGTCAACATAGACCCATTGGCAACAGCGATACACAAATACCCTCCAATTAAAGCGCCTAGATTAACTCCTGCGTAAAACAAAGAAAAACCAGCATCTCTTCTATGATCGTCCTCCTTATATAATTTACCCACCATGGTAGAAATATTAGGTTTAAAGAAACCCGTACCAATTATGGTAAAACTAATCCCAAAAAAGAAAAATTGTTTAGGGTCATAAGCTAAAATCATACTTCCCACAATCATTAAGATTCCGCCCCAAAAAAGCGATTTTCGATAACCCAGAATTTTATCTGCAAACAAACCTCCAATAAAGGTGAAAGCATAAACAAAAGCTTGGGTAGCCCCATATTGCAAGTTAGCAACCGTATCATTCATGGTAAGCTGATTCACCATGAAAATAACCAACATACCGCGCATTCCGTAGAAACTAAATCGTTCCCACATTTCACTAAAAAATAAATACCACAATTGTTTTGGATATTTTCCTTCAAAGTTTTGAATCTCTGCTAAACTTGGGTTTGTTGTAGTCATTTACGGATTATAAATTTTCTTTGATAAAATTAGTCATTTTATTGTATAACTGAATTCTAGTCATACCTCCATAAATTCCGTGGTTTTTGTCCGGATAAATCTGTGAATCAAATAGTTTATTAGCTTGAATTAAAGCCTCCATCATTTGCATCGAATTTTGAACATGTACGTTGTCATCTCCGCTACCGTGAATTAACAAAAACTTTCCTTTTAATCTGTCTACGTAATTAATAGGTGAATTATCGTCATATCCACTTGCGTTTTCTTGTGGCGTTTGCATGTATCTTTCGGTATAAATACTATCGTAAAACCTCCAGTTTGTTACTGGCGCCACAGCAATGGCCATTTTGAACGTGTCATTTCCTTTAAAAAGACAATTAGATGCCATAAAACCACCGTATGACCATCCCCAAATACCAATTCTTGCTTTGTCCACATAAGGATAATTACCAATTACTTTAGCAGCATCGATTTGATCTTCTACTTCATACTTACCTAACTGCAATTGCGTTACTTTCTTAAAATCGGCTCCTTTAAAACCAGTTCCTCTACCATCCACGCAAGCTACAATATACCCTTGTTGTGTTAGCATCATAAACCAATACTCATTAGAACTTCCCCATCCGTTGACTACTTGCTGAGAACCTGGCCCTGAATATTGCATCATAAATACAGGGTATTTCTTAGTAGCATCAAAATCTTTTGGTTTCATAATCCAAGCATTCAACTCATTCCCTTTTTCTGTTTTTAAAACAAAAAATTCTTTATTAGGCAAATCATATTTTTTGAGGCTTGAAGCTAATGTTGCATTATCTTCAATAACCTGTATCTGTTTTCCTGACTTGGCTTCGTTTAATGTGTAGCGAGTAGGTTGCGTTGCACTTGAAAACGTATTGATGAAGTATTGATAATTAGGGCTGAAAGTTGCTGCATTAGTCCCTAAATCATTCGACAACACTTTTTTATTTTTTCCATTCAAAGCAATACTGTTGACAGCTCTATTAATTGAACCATTTTCTGTTGATTGATAAAAAATAGTTTTTGTCTTTTCGTCAAAACCATAATAAGAAGTCACTTCCCAGTTTCCTTTCGTTACTTGGTTTTTTAATTTTCCGTTTTTATCGTAAATGTAAATGTGATTAAAACCATCCTTTTCACTGGTCCAAATAAAACTATTGTCAACAAGATAGGTAAGATTGTCTGTCACATCTACGTAAGCTTTGTCTTTTTCATTTAAAACCACTTTAGAAACCCCTGTTGTACCATCAACAAATAATAAATCTAGATTATCTTGATGACGATTTAAAACCTGAGCTGATAATACATTCGCATCATTGGTCCATTGCATTCTAGCGATGTAAAAATCAGTGTATTTACTTAAATTAATTTCTTTAGTAGCATTTAATGCGGCATCATAAATATGTAATGATACAGCGGAGTTTTTCTCCCCTGCCTTTGGATATTTAAAGGTTTCAACGGTAGGATACAAATCTTTACCAAACATAGACATTGAAAATTCAGGAACTTCACTTTCGTCAAAACGAATATAGGCAAGCTTTTTACTGTCTTTACTCCAGTCGAACGCTTTGACAAACGCAAACTCTTCCTCATAAACCCAGTCCGTGATCCCATTGATGATCGAGTTTTTCTTTCCGTCAGTTGTTATTTGAGTCGAAACTTTAGTTGCTAGATTGTAAACGTAAAGATTGTTGTCTTTTGCGTAAGCGATCATTTTTCCATCAGGAGAAAACGTAGGCTCTTGCACTTGAAAGTCAAACAACTTATTTAATTCTTTCGTAGTAGTATTGTATAAATAGTAATCCGCTGTAAAAGAATGACGGAAAATTTGATTGGAGTTACACGCTAATAAAATCAATTTCTCCGTAGCGTCAAAAGTATAACTATCAATCATAGGCAAAGACTTATGATCTTTAGTATCAATTAAAGTTGCTGTTTTCTTTAGGGTAGCAAAATCATACAAATCAATTTGCATGGTTCTGCTTGAACGATCAAAATTAAGAACGGTATATTGATTGGATTTTTTTAAGGATTGTAATTCATCCATTCCTTGCGTACGAAACGTACCATTAAAAATTTCAGTAACTGTTATTTTTTGTTGTCCAAAAATACTCAAACAGAAAAATAAAAATAAGATCGAAAATTGTTTAGATTTCATACTATTGCTTTATATGTAAAAAAGAGTCCAATTTTAGTGAAAATTTTACAATTATCTCACACATGTAGTGTTAAATGTTAAAAACAATATTTAAAAATCCTACTTAATGAAGGTAATTAATTGATTAACAAAAGAGCTAAAAATGTATCTTTGCAGCTAATTACCTTATAATCTATTGAGAATGAATAACGCCATTTCGGGATTTTCTAAATTATCCAAAGAGGAAAAAATTAACTGGATTGCCAAAGAATACTTTTCAACTCCATCAGAAGCCATCGCTTTGATAAAAAACTACTGGAATACAGAGGAGAAAATTCAAAAATTACATGATGAATTCATTGAAAACACGATTACTAATTTCTATATTCCGCTTGGAGTTGCGCCCAATTTCCTAATCAACGGAAAATACAGCACGATTCCCATGGCTATAGAAGAAAGTTCTGTAGTTGCAGCAGCTTCGAAAGCAGCTAAATTTTGGTCCACTCGTGGCGGTTTCAAAGCCACAATTCTAAACACCGAAAAAAATGGTCAAGTTCACTTTATTTATAAAGGAGACGAATCAAAACTGGCTTTATTTTTCGCGCAAATAAAAGCAAAGTTCTTTGCTGATACCGAAAGCATTACTAAAAACATGCAAAAACGCGGTGGTGGAATTCTTGATATTCAACTAAACGATAAAACAAATTTACTAGATAATTACTTTCAACTGCATGCTACTTTCGAGACCAAAGACAGTATGGGGGCTAACTTTATCAATTCTTGTTTAGAGCAATTTGCTAAAACATTAAAAGAAGAAGCCCAACATTACGAGTTGTTTTCAGACAACGAGAAAGACATTCAAATTGTTATGAGTATCTTATCTAATTATGTCCCAAACTGTATCGTACGCGCCGAAGTATCTTGTCCAGTAGCAGATTTACAAGAAAAACATATTGAAAACCCGGACGCTTTTGCAGAACGCTTTGTACAAGCTGTTAATATTGCTGAGATAGAACCGTACCGCGCCGTGACTCATAATAAAGGAATCATGAACGGAATCGACGCTGTGGTCCTAGCTACCGGTAATGATTTCAGAGCGGTTGAAGCTGGAGTTCATGCCTATGCGGCAAAATCAGGTCAATATTCGAGCCTTTCCCACGCAAAAGTAGAGAACGGAATTTTTACTTTTTGGCTAGAAGTCCCGCTTGCTTTAGGCACCGTTGGCGGATTAACTTCGTTGCATCCTTTAGTTAAACTATCGCTAGAAATGCTCGAAAATCCTTCAGCGCAAGAATTAATGCAATTTGTAGCTGTTGCTGGACTGGCACAAAATTTTGCTGCCTTACGTTCTTTGACCACTACAGGAATACAAGACGGCCATATGAAAATGCATTTAAATAATATCTTAAATCAGTTTGACGCCACCGATAACGAACGCATCACCATTAGAAAACATTTTAAGCAGCACGCCATTTCGCACAGTGCGGTCGTAGATTATATAGAAACATTACGAAAATAATTTTTAGGAGCTCATCCCGCTATACGTTTCAATCTTTTTTTAGTAAAAAACTAAAAAAAGGATTTTCACTGCTATCGGGGCTAACAAAGCAGACTGAGAACAAATGCAGCATACATGAAGAAAACCTTTTACAGCAACGGGAAACTATTAATCACTGGAGAATACCTGGTTCTAGATGGTGCAAAAGCATTTGCCTTACCTACAAAATTTGGACAAAATCTAACTATTGAAGAAGGATCAAATCAAGAATTGGTCTGGACAAGTTATGATGTTGACGGAACAATTTGGTTTGAGGATCACATTTCGTTTTTAGAAATCACACATCCTACTGCAAATCCAACCCCCTCTGTAAAAAGCACTTTGATTACCATCTTACACGAGGCGTATGTCATGAACCCCTCCTTTATTTCAACTTCAAATGGTTATCGCATAACCACCAAATTAACTTTTCCTAAAAAATGGGGATTAGGGACTTCATCAACATTAATCAACAATATTGCACAATGGGTACAAATTGACGCGTTTGAGCTGCTTAAAACCAGCTTTGGAGGTAGTGGTTATGATATTGCCTGTGCACAAAACGACACTCCTATTACCTATCAATTAGTAAATGGGAAACCGAAGGTGGAAAATGTAAAATTCCAACCCATATTTACTGACTCCATTTATTTTATTTATCTCAATAAAAAGCAAAATAGTAAAACCGCTATTGCTAATTACCAAAGAAATAAAGCTGCCAATCTAGAAACAAGCATAGTGACAATTAACAGCTTAACCGCAGAAATCTTAGCTACTACAACACTAAAACATTTTACTCAAGCCCTAGAAAAACACGAAGAGGAAATGAGTCGTATTTTAGATAGCAGTACAGTTAAAGAAAATCTATTTAATGATTTCCATGGCCAAATAAAAAGTCTTGGTGCATGGGGTGGAGATTTTGTAATGGTCGTTTCTGAAGTTAATCCAACTGGCTATTTCAATGCTAAAGGATATCACACTATACTTACTTATAACGAAATGATATTACAAGAATAACCCCTCAAATTTCAATTTACAGCATAAAAAAACTCGATACTTAGTATCGAGTTTTTTATGAAATAATAATTAACTATATAACTAGTAATTGAATTGCTTTCTATTGTCTTTAATTTCAGCATTATCTTTCAAAGCAGGTAAAACTCTGTTTACATCTCCAGCAGACTGTGCTTTAATTTGAGAAACATAAGTAGCGTGCTCTTTTAATACGGGTGCTTTTACTGTACTATTATTTTTTACTACATAAACTCCAGTATTTCCTTCAATAGGACCTGATAATTTACTTGCAGCTAAAGCAAATGCATTACCAACAACTCTTGGTTCTTGACCAACACCTCCAGTTAATACTGGATTTGCCAGAGTAACATCAGTAGCTTGTTGCACAGTTGAACCCACCGCTTTTGCAATAGCTTCAAGAGTAGCACCTGTCATTTTTGCTTTAATTAATTCTGCTTTTTTCTTATTTTTAAGAATTGGTTCTACATAAGATCTCGCTTGCGTAACAGAAACCAATCCTGAATTATCAATATTTTTAACCGTTGCAATAACGTGACCTAGGTTCGCTACTTCAAAACGTTTTACGTTACCTACTTTAGTTCCATCTTCAAATGCCCATCTTACAATAGATCTTTGATTTCCTAACGGTCCAAAATTCTCATCCATAACACTTACAGTAATTGGAGCAGCAACAGTAAGAGTCATTTCTTTTGCCACTTTAGCAAAACCTTTCTCAGCAGCATCCATTTCAAATTTAGTAGCTTGTGTAAACACTTTATCTGAAGTAGCCTCTGAAGCCTCAATTTTTTGAGCAACAGTAGCTAAACGAATTCCATCTTGCTTGTCTGTAATTTTAATAATATGAAATCCAAAAGGAGTTTCTACTAAACCTACTTTACCAATACCGTTGTTAAATACATAGTCATTAAATGGTTTTACCATTTGGTTTGGACCAAAATAACCTAGATCACCTCCTTGTTGAGATGAAGAATCATCTGAACTTGTGTAAGCTAACATCAAGAAACTTTCAGGATTTGCATTCACTTGAGCAAGAATTGATTCTGCTTTTGCTTTCGCTTCTTCTTTCGTTCTTTTTTCTTTTTGATTAGGAACTTGTGTTCCTTCGTAACTAATTAAGATGTGACTTGCTTTTGCGTTTACTCCTAATTTCTTACCCATTGATTTTGAAATACAATAGTATTTTCCAAATACGTAAGGACCATATACTTCACCTGGAGCTAGGTTGTATAACTTATCTGCATCGATAGCAGGCAAATCTTTCTTAGCAATATAAGTAGAATCATAAGGAACATCTGAATTTGAATTCACAAAATCCACAGTGTTTTTTGCTGCTTTAAATCCAGCAAGAGTATCATTTTTACCAGTCGCTTGATTGTAAACTACACTTCCTGATAATAAGGCATTGATTTTAGACTTCACTTCAGCCTCATCTTCTTTAGAAGCTTTATCTTCAATTAACACATACTCTACTTCACGAGATTCATCTGCTTTAAATTTCTTCTCGTTTTTCTTCATGTAGGCTACTATATCAGCATCAGTAATTTTTACATCGCTGTCTTTGATTGTTGAGTATAAACCAGCAACATAAGAAAAGTTTACTTTGTTAGTACTCATTTCATAACTCAACTTTCCTTCACTTTCCGTTGTGTATATAGCTGATTTAATCAAAGTATTGTAGATTTGAAACTTCGCATTCAATTCCGCATCTTTTTCTCTATCTTTTAAATATTGAGCTTGGGCTGGATTTGATTTAAAATATTCTTTAAACTTAGCCAAGTCGAACATACCCGCTGCGTTTAAGAACATTGGATTTTTACCAATATTTTGATCTGCTTTTAATACTTCTAATAGGTGTTTTTCACCTACTCTTAATCCTAATTTATCAAATTCAGTTGTCAATAAGGCCACAGAAACTTCTTGCTCCCATACTTTATTTGCTGCTGCTGTAGAAGTGACACCTTGACCACTTTTTTCAACATTACTTACTTTAATTCTAAAATCTTCAAATGAAATATCTTTCCCGTTGATGCTCCCTACATCTTTAGATGTACTACTGAAACCACCACTGTTAAATAAATCACCGATGATAAAAGCAAATAATGCGAATGCAATAACTGCAATCATTAATCCGGAACGTTGTCTAATATTTGATAAAACTGCCATTTTTATTGTTGTTAATTTTATATTCAGTTTGCGAAAATACAATTATCTAATTAATAATTATACTAGTAGCGTTTTATTTTACAAAAAAATTATTTTTATAAAATAAATCACTCTTTTACGGTCATAATAACCAATTCAATTTTCTTATTTGTGGCTTCTTCAATCACAAAATGGTAGTTTCCTATTGCGATTACCTCTCCTTTTAGAGGAATTTCTTTAGTAAAATCTACAATAAAACCACCTAGCGTTCCATAAGAATCGCTTTCAGGAATATTCAACTTATAGGTTTGATTTAAATACTCTACATCAAATCGTGCCGAAAAAAGATAACTCCCATCCTCGAGTTCCTTCTCAATTAATTCTTCATCTGAATCGTGCTCATCTTCAATTTCGCCAAAAAGTTCTTCCACGATATCTTCTATTGTGATAATTCCTGAGGTACCGCCATATTCATCTAATACCACCGCTACACTTTTCCTTTTTTTGGTCAGCAAATTCATGACATCCTTGATATAGATGGTTTCCGGAACAAATTCCACAGAAATCACAACTGACTTTATAGTCTTGGGTTTTTTAAACAAATCAAAGGAATGAACATAACCTACAATCTCATCTAGAGAATTCTCATACACGACAATTTTAGAGTAGCCTGTTGCAATAAACAAATCTTTGAGCTCCTCCACTGAATCGAATAAATCAATCGCCACAAGTTCCGTTCTAGGACTCATGACATCTCTCGCTTTCACCCCTGAAAACTCTAAGGCATTTTGAAACATTTGTATTTCAGAATCGACTTCGTCGTTGTCTTCTACTGTACTCATTTGTTCCGTAATATAATTCCCTAACTCCACTTTACTAAAATAAAGCTGTACTTGATCTCCATCGGTTCGGAAGAATTTCTTCAAAATAAAATCAGAAACCCAAATGAAAAAAGTAGAAATAAAATAGAATAATTGATAAAAGAAATAAGCGGGAATAGCAAAGAATTTGATTAACACATTAGCATAAATCTGAAAAAAAACCTTTGGCATAAACTCCGCCGTGATCAAAACAATCAAAGTAGACAAAAAGGTTTGCAAAAACAAATTAGATAAATCCGAAAAATGAAATTCGAACGAATCTACCCAGCGCATGAGTAAGTCTCCCATAAAAAAACCATATACCACTAAAGCTATATTATTTCCAATAAGCATAGCAGCAATAAACTTAGATGGCTTTTCGGTTAGTTTGGTAAGTATTTTGGAAAGGAAATTATTCTGCTTTTTTTCAATTTCTAAATAAATTTTATTCGACGAGATAAACGCTATTTCCATCCCAGAAAAAAAGGCACATAGTATTAAGCATATTATTATAATACTAATTTCCATGGATTATAATTTAGTATTACGGTCTCCCATTTTCTTAGCAAATTTTCTCCTAAAGAAAAACATAAAAATTGCTAGTCCTGCAATCATGAAACTCAGCCAAGGTCCTGTTTGGGTATCATTCCATTTAACCGCTCCCTCATATATAAAGTAAAAGCCGAAAATAAGGTATATATAAGGTGTATATTTCAAGTAACCCATAATTATTTAATTTGAAAATTATTCGGCTGAATCGAATTCGCCTGTTATTCTTTGTGAGTTTATGACTTTAAAATCTTTACTAAAATCGATGCCTTGCCCATTTGAAGAACCTTTGACATCTGTAAATTTAAACTTTTTTTCAGTAAAAAACCACTCGTTTTTTTGATCGTAGTACAATTGCTCAGTCTCCAAGGCTTGACCATCTTGAGACACGATCTTCACTTTTCCCTGTAAATCAATAATTCCAGTTATTTTGTAAGAGACAGCATAGCTCGCTGTAATGCGTGTTTTCTTGCCTTTATTGTCATATAAAGTAACATCTACTCCTTTAGGAAACTCAGTAAACGGAAAGTTTACACTTCCAAAATCTAACATTTTTCGGCTCAACAAGATTGATTTGATATAACCCGAATCTGTATATTTTAAAGTCACAGTATCAGCATCACTTGTGGGAGTGAACTCAGTGAAATTAATTTTTTGCACTTCTTTAAAATTACTTTCACAACCAAAAAACAGAGTCACAGCAAAGGCTGTGACTACCATTAATAAGCTATATTTTTTTTTTGACATCATGTGGTAATCACCGCAACTAGTTGCTTTATTAACAAACGTTTTATTGCAAACTATTTAATTGAATTTTGATTTTACAAACCATTTATCATTTAAAGAGAATCCTACACTAAATTTAAAATAATTTTCTTCAACTAAATTAACCTTTGCTGTTCCTTTTTTTCCTAATTCAATTCCCAGATTTACATTAGAAAAAACACCTGTTATTGGAAATCCAAATCCAGCGGTAACTCCCATATCATTTATTGACTCACCGTTCACTACCAGACCTGTTTTCTCATATCTAAGTCCTCCTCGATACACAATTCTTTTTGCATAGTTAGAAAATGAATTATAATTTGGAATAAAATAACCTCCTAAACTTACACTTCCATATTTCCCATAAGCCACATTACTAGACGTATTGTATTCATTGGCTTCACCTGGATTTTTTTGATACGCTATTTTTCCACCAATTAGCCATTTTTTAGCTTCTCCAATTCCTGCACTAAAAGCAATTTTACTAGGAAATTTTAGGGTTACTTGACTATTTTGTTCTGCTAGCAAATCTACAACTGACAAAGCAGCACCTGAATTAAAAATTACAGTAGAGATATTTCTTGTGTTTTGAGAATTTAATGAGTTTTGTAAAGTGTAATTCAAACTACTATACAACATGATTTTTTTAGTCAAATTAGTTTGAAACATAGCTCCAAAATTAAAATTCACACCTGATAAATCTGCAGTATTCAATTCGCGTGTCCCTACTGGAACAGCGGTCATAAATTCTAAACCAGTGGTAGAAATCTTTCCAAAATTATAATTGACATCCGCTCCTAAACTAAAATTAGGGGCAATCTTGTATCCTACTCCAAAAAACACTTTGTTCAATCCACCGGTTCCATCATATCTTCTATTATTACCGGTTCCATCAGTAGCAAGAGATTCAATTTTATATCCAACAGAAGAATAGGGAATCAAACCAAAACCAACTCCAAATTTCCCAATTGGCAATCCTACTGCTAGATAATCTAATGTGGTTCGTTTGGCACTTTCTGATTTTGAATCTGATTTTAATTTAGTAGTACTATAGGTTCCTCCTAATGCAAAGGTGGTTAACTTTAAATTAGCAAAACTAGCAGGATTTTCTAAATTGATATGGATACTATCTTGTTCAACAAAAACACCTCCCATAGAACGACTTTCAGCCGTTCCTCTAAATCGTACATCACCAATACCGTAATAAGAATAAGGCGACGCAGTACCTTCTTGAGCAAAGGAAACAAGTGATAAAAGCAAACAAGCGCTTAGTATAATTTTTTTAATCATTTTTGATTTTATATTGAAAAGTTTGGTTCAAACTTTCTAAAAGAAAATTTGAATTGGCAAATATGGTATTTTTTAATCGTTTAGCCAAAAATTCTGTGTCCCCTCCCGTTAAAATTATTATAAAATTTGGACTAAGCTTCTTATATTCATCGATAAAACCATCAATCTCATAGACTAACCCGTTTACGACTCCAGAATGAATGGATTGAGAAGTTGATTTTCCAATCGACCCCGCAGGGCTTTCTGCTGAAAGCAGTGGTAATTTTGAAGTAAAATTATGCAAGGATTCATAACGCAGTCTCATGCCTGGCGAAATAGCACCTCCGAGATAATTATTATCAGAATCTATAAAATCGTAGGTAACACAAGTACCAGCATCAATCACCAATCGATTTTGTCCAGGGTATTTTAAACTGGCCCCTGAGGCTAGCACCATTCTATCAATTCCTAAAGTAAAAGGAGTCTCATACTTATTCACAAAAGGAAACACATCCTGATGCGTGACAAAATGGAGCTTAATTTTATTTTGAAAGACTAAAAAGGCATTCTTTTCCACTTTTCCCACCGATGCGACCACTAAATGTGTGATTTTAGGATAGCTTGTCAAAATATTTTTAATAGCAATATTCAGTTCAATGGATGTAAAAACAAAGTACTCCAAAGCAGTATCACCCTCAAAAACAGCACCTTTTATCCTAGTATTACCAATATCAATAGTTAAAACCATAATTTGAATTTTGATTTTGCGAAGGTACGAATTGATTTTTTTAAAAAAATGTTTTGGATATACTAAAAATCCTTCTATATTTGCACCCGCAATAAGCACGGTACCTTAGCTCAGATGGTAGAGCAATGGACTGAAAATCCATGTGTCCCTGGTTCGATCCCTGGAGGTACCACAAAACCCAAACAGCAATGTTTGGGTTTTTTGTTTTTATACATTTACCTTCCCAAAAAAATTACCTCCTTTTTCTATCCAACTAATTGAATCTTTATTTTTAGTTGCAAATGGGTAGTGCTAAATTAAAAAGACCTCCCTATAAATCAATCCTAGTTCTAAATAGAATAGACGGATAAAATTACTATTCAGCAATCGTTTCCAAATCTTTCCAAAAAATAAGCCCTTTTGACTTCTTTAGCAATTGACTTAAAACAAAAAAAAATCTAGCAACGCTACTAGACACTTTCCTAGGCCAACGACTTATTACCAGAAAACAGAATTTAATTTAATTAGGTTTTATTACCAAAAACGCAACAATATGTCAACAAAAATCAATGGTTCGTAAATATTTTTTACTTTTTTTAGTAAATAAGAATAATAATACTTGCTAATTTAATATATTTATGCAAAATTTATATACATGGAGATTTTAACCTGCCCAAAATGTCAAGGAAATGAGATTATAAAAAGCGGCATCATCAACAGTAAACAAAGGTATTTATGCAAAAAATGTAAGTACTTTTTTACAGTAGCAAAAATAGGAAAAAAGATAGACGATTACTACGTAACCAAAGCATTACAGTTGTACTTGGAAGGATTGAGTTTTAGAGAAATTGAGCGTATTATAGGGGTTTCACATGTAACAGTAAGCAATTGGGTAAAATCATTCAATATTAAAAAACCTTCTCATGGCAACTATCATCCTACTTACAAGATTTTTAACCATTTAGAACTAGTAGAATACATCAAAAAGAAAGACTTACTGTCCGGAGCCGGCATGATAATAACAGAGCTTGGAGACAAATTTATGCTTATAAAATGGGAGCGTTTTAAAGATTAACTATAGCATTTAACATGTATATATACCATAATTTTTTTTATTGACAAAAAATTAGAATTTGGCTGCGTTATAACCAACCACTTTACCAACCAAAAACTAATTTATTATGAAAAAAAGTTATTTAATTCTTTTAGTAGGACTTAGTTCTTTAAAAGGATTATCGCAAACAGCACCAACTGTTGCGCCTACTGCTCCTGCAAATGACTTCAGCGTCTCTTTGTACGGCTTCTTAAGGACAGACTACATTTTTGATTCTCGCAAATCTGCAACGGTTCGAGAGGAACATCTTAATCTATATCCACTAGATGTAGTTAACGATGCTAACGGCAAAGATATTAACGCGGTGAACCAATCGAATTTTTTATCCTTAACTACTAGACTAGGAGTAAAAGTAAAAGGACCAGATGTTTGGGGCGCTAAAATGAGCGGAACTCTTGAAGGCGATTTTTTTGGAAACACTGAATCTACAATAGGAACATTAAGACTGCGCCATGCCTATGTAAACATGGATTGGGCTAAAACGTCCTTGACCATGGGGCAAACTTGGTACCCTACTTTTATCCCCGAAGTTTTTCCAGGTGTAGCTAATTTTAGTACTGGAATTTTATTCAATCCTTTTGGATGGGCCTCACAAGTTAAATTAAAACAATCTCTTACTAAAGAAATTTCTGTGTCTGCTACTTTATATAAAGACAGAGAATTTGCCTCCGCTGGAATAAATGGTACATCAGCCAATACACCAAGTATTAATAGCACTTTGCCTGCTTTCAACGCACAAATGCAATACAAAAGCAAAAGTGTATTTCTAGGCGCAGGATTTGAATACCGATCTTTACAACCCCTAACTGACAATGGATCATCTCCAAAGCTAGTGACCACAGAGAAGTTGAATAGTAGTTCAATTTTTGCCTACGGAAAATATGCAACAGACAAAATAATTATTAAAGCCTATGGAATTTCAGGTGGAAACCTTTCAAATCTAGTCATGGTAGGAGGATTTACTGGCAGCACATCAGCGGGTATTCAATCCTATGACCCTACAAAAACAACTGCTATGTGGGTTGATATTGCTAGTAACGGAAAAACTGTTGCGCCAGGATTCTTCTTTGGAACTACAAAAAACAATGGAGCTGGAACTGCTGCCGGAACTGCTGCACAAATTTATGGAAGAGGAGTAGCTGGAGCGAGAGTGATCGATAATGTATGGAGAACATCGGCAAGAATTGATTTTAAGAAAAACAAATTTAGAGTAACACCAGAATTAGAATATACAGCAGCAACTTGGGGCGATGCCAACTTATTTGGAAAAGCCACAACCAATAAAAAAGACGTTTCAAATTTCAGAACCATGATTTCATGTGTCTACAGCTTTTAACTATTAACAAACCAAAAAACCACACTTTATGAGTACTAAATCAACAAAAGGCATTTGGAAAGTAATTTCCGCTTCCTCCATGGGAACAATGATAGAATGGTATGACTTCTACATTTTTGGAAGTTTAGCCGTTGTAATTTCAACTAAATTTTTTCCAGCAGATAACCCAACAGCAGCCTTTTTGGCCACACTTGCTACTTTTGCAGTAGGATTTGTAGTTCGCCCTTTTGGAGCCCTTTTTTTTGGAAGATTAGGTGACTTAATAGGACGAAAATATACGTTCATGGTTACGCTACTTTTAATGGGTGGAGCCACCTTCCTTATTGGTTGTATACCTAGTTACGAAACCATAGGCTTCATGGCACCTGTCTTAGTGTTAATATTAAGAATGCTACAAGGTTTAGCATTAGGAGGAGAATACGGGGGAGCTGCCACTTATGTCGCAGAACACGCCCCAGTAGGTCAGCGAGGATACTGGACTTCCTGGATCCAAACTACTGCAACAGTAGGTTTATTTATTTCGTTAATGGTTATTTTAGCGACACGAAATATTTTAAGTCCAGAACAATTTGACGCCTGGGGATGGAGAGTTCCATTTTGGGTTTCTATCATCATGGTTGGAGTTTCTTATCTGATTAGAAAGAATATGGATGAATCTCCAGTTTTTGCTAAAGCAAAATCAGAAGGAAACACAAGTACTAATCCTTTAAAAGAAAGTTTTGGTAATCGTTACAATTTAAAATTTGTATTATTAGCTTTATTTGGAGCTACAATGGGGCAAGGTG
This sequence comes from uncultured Flavobacterium sp., assembly GCA_963924965.1. Lineage (GTDB taxonomy): Bacteria > Bacteroidota > Bacteroidia > Flavobacteriales > Flavobacteriaceae > Flavobacterium. Next base: position 10,368 of record CAWURM010000042.1, on the reverse strand, counting down.
TTGTTTGGTACACTGGACAATTCTACGCCATGAGTTTTATGAAAACGGTAATGTCCATTGATTCTTCTCAAGTAGATACGTTATTAGGAATTGCATTAGTATTGGGAACTCCATTTTTCATTGTATTTGGATGGTTAAGTGATAAAATAGGTAGAAAATACATTATGATGGGTGGAATGCTATTGGCTATTTTACTGTACAGACCTATTTATAAGCAAATGTTTGAAACGACGAATGTGAAAAACAAAACAGAAATTGTTGCTAATACCAAAATAGTTTCTGAATTGAAAGAGAATAAAAAACAAACCATGGATTCTATCTACACCACTAATAGAGAGTATTCAGATGGGACTACTTTACTCGAAGTAAAAACTGTATCTTTAGAAGACGGTAAAGCGATGATCGTTGATGGAAAACCTAAAATTGAGACAAAGACCACCCTCAATATCAATTGGGACGACAAGTGGATGTTAATATTGCTCGTATTCATTCAAGTATTATTTGTTACGATGGTTTATGGACCAATAGCGGCATTTTTAGTAGAAATGTTCCCAGCAAAAATTAGGTATACTTCTATGTCATTACCGTATCACGTAGGAAATGGTATTTTTGGAGGATTGCTTCCTGCAATTTCTACCTACCTAGTTGTAAACGGAAAAGATGCAGGTGATGCAGAGTTTTATTTAGAAGGACTTTGGTATCCTATTATCATTGCCTCGGTATGTTTTGTAGTAGGAATGGTATACATTAAAAACAAAGACACAAAAAATACTCACATTTAAAAAAATAACTATGAATCAAATAAAACGCGTTTTAGGATTAGTTTGGATCGCATTAGCATTGGCAGCAGCCTATTTTTGCATCTTTACATTTGGGTTACCTAAATTCATGTCAGGTAAACAAGACGATTTAGTATTTGGGATTATCATCCTTTTTATACTTACACCTTTAATAGTTTTGGGATTAAGCACTTTTGGCTACTATGCCTTAATGGGTGATTATGACGAAAAAAATTAACAACCAAACCATTTTTTATTACTATGCAGTCTCTACATTTACATGTAGAGATTGCTTATTTTAATTTTCAAGAATATACTTTGATTCTCTAGCAGAATAAAAGTACGAATTGACCACAATCCATACTGCTGAAAAGCAAACAGTTTCTTTATATGAAAAAAAGACACGAACAAAAACTAATCATCCTTTCATTACTAATGTTACTAGTATTGAACGTTCCTCTCTTACTATTATTTGACAGTTCAAAACCGTTATTAGGTTTTCCTATTATATACATCTACATTTTTTCGGCTTGGCTTTTTTCCATTGCCATTACTTTTCTAATCATAAAAAAATATTATGAGTAGTATAGGACTGTTGATTATATTGGGACTCTATGTGTCTGTGCTTTTTTATATCGCCTATTGGGCTGAAAAAAGAAGTCATTCAAAATGGACCAATAATCCTTACATCTATTCTTTCTCTTTGGCCGTCTATTGCACAGCATGGACCTATTATGGCAGCATAGGACTTGCTGCAAATTCAGGATTAAGTTATCTCCCTATTTACTTAGGCCCGATAATAGTGGTTCCCACTTGGATGATAATCCTCAAAAGAATTATTCGCATATCGAGAGTGAATAAAATATCTAGCATTGCTGATTTTATTTCTCTGCGTTACGGAAACAGTCGATTTCTAGGTGCATTAGTAACCATGATATGCATTGTAGGTATTGTACCCTACCTATCTTTACAACTAAAATCCATATCTGACACCTTTCATATCGTTACTCATACGGAATCAAGTTCTAATATTTTTAACGATACCACCACATACGTTTGCCTCGCTTTGGCAGTATTTGCGTCCTATTACGGAACGCGTTACGTAGATGCTTCTGAGAAAAAAAGAGGTATTGTTACCGCTGTAGCTATCGAATCTATTTTAAAATTACTATTTTTCTTAATCATTGGGGTTTACGTAACTTATTTTGTTTACGATGGTTTTGGAGACATTTACAATAAGGCTTCTATTCTTGAAAATTTTGAAAAAAAGAATTCAATAGGAGACTTAACTAGTGGAATCAATTGGTTTTTCCTTTGTATATTATCCATGTTTGCCATTTTTTTATTACCCCGCCAATTTCACACCGCTATTATTGAAAACAATAAAGAAACACATATTCGAACCGCAATATGGTTATTCCCTTTATACTTGCTATTATTCAATATTTTCGTCTTCCCAATCGCTTGGGGAGGAAATATTTTATTTGAAGGACAAGGATTAAATTCAGACACCTATTCTTTATTAATACCACAATTCTTCAACAATAATTTACTTACCGTATTAGTATTTTTAGGTGGTTTTTCAGCAGCAATTTCCATGATTATTGTTTCATCCATTGCTATGGCGACCATGCTTAGTAATAATCTCTTAATTCCCTACGGATTTATTGGCGCTCTGAAAAATTCGCAGCAAGAAAAAAACAGCAAACGAATCTTAAATAGCAGAAAAATAGGAATTTTTTTACTGATCATTTTGGCCTATGCTATTTATAAAATATTTATTTTAGATTACACCTTAGTTTCCATAGGTTTGGTTTCCTTTGTCGTTATAGCACAATTAGCCCCTTCTTTTTTTGGAGCTTTATTCTGGAAAAGGGGTTCGAAAAATGGTGCTGTTACGGGAATTATTCTCGGCTTTTTAATATGTTGCTATACACTTTTAGCCCCTTATGCCATTGGAATCACAAAGTCCACTAGTCTATTCATTCAAGAAGGGCCGTGGGGCATTGCATTGCTTAAACCATTCCAACTTTTTGGCCTCGATTATTTAAATCCTATTCCACACGCTGCTTTTTGGAGCTTATTATTCAACATCATGAGTTACGCAGCCATTTCTGTAAGTTTTAAAGGAAACTATAGAGAACGCAATTATGCTGAAATGTTTGTCGATATTGATAAATATATTACCAATCATGAAAATGCATTTGTTTGGAAAGGAACGGCTTACATATCCGATATTCAAAAAGTGTTACAACGCTTTCTTGGCGAGGATAGAACAAAGCGCGCCTTAACTATTTTTAATCTTAAATACAACATAGATAAAAACATAACGACTGCTGATGCCCGTTTTATAAAATTTGCCGAAAATCTCTTAACAGGTCATATTGGTACGGCTTCCGCCAAAATTTTAATATCAAGTGTCATAAAAGAAGATAAAATCTCATTACCAGAGGTACTACGAATTTTAGAGGAATCCAAAGAGAATATTATCATCAATAAAAAATTGACAGATACCTCGATTGAATTAAAAAAAATATCCGAACAATTAAAAAACGCCAATCAGGAATTAGTGAATAAAGACATTCAAAAAGATGAATTTCTAGATACAGTTACTCATGAATTAAGAACTCCTATAACTGCCATTCGCGCTGCAAGTGAAATACTGCACGACGATGAAGACATTCCGGAAGAACTAAAAAAACGTTTTTTGCAAAATATCATTTCTGAATCTGATCGATTGAATCGATTAATCGATAAAATTCTAGATTTAGAAAAATTCGAGACCGGAAAACAAAAATTGTACTTGTCGAAAAATAATATTTCGAAAACGATAAGAGACACATTAGAATCTTTAAAACAGTTAATCAAAAACAAAGACATTGCAATTGATTTTCCGCAAGCGCAAGCAGAGATAAAAGCCTTTTATGATCAAGAACGCATCATTCAAGTAATTCATAATTTAGTGTCTAATGCTATAAAATTTAGTGCTGAAACCAATGGTAAAATTTCCATTACCATCACAGAAAATACGGATGTCGTAGAGATCCAAATTTACAATAACGGTAAAGGAATTAAAGAGGAAGATTTTGAAGCTATTTTTGATAAATTCTACCAATCTAGAAATCAAAATGTAAAAAAGCCTATCGGCAGTGGACTAGGTCTTGCTATTTGCAAACAAATTATTGAACATCATAAAGGTAAAATCTGGGCCAAAAAAAACACAGATGAAGGAGCCACTTTTATTTTTACATTACCCAATTATAATACAACTGAAAACCCATAGAAATGAAAAAAATTTTAATTGTAGATGACGAACCTAACATCGTGATGTCGCTAGAATATACTTTCAAAAAAAATAATTTTGAAGTATTCATAGCACGTGATGGTCAAGAAGCATTAGATATTTTAAAGAACCAACTGCCCGATTTAATCATTCTAGATGTAATGATGCCCATGGTAGATGGTTATGCCACATTGGAACAAATAAAAAAAGACGACAGATTACAAAACTGCAAAGTCATTTTTCTTTCGGCAAAAAACAAAGAAAAAGATATTGAAAAAGGGCTTTCTTTAGGCGCTAATTTATATGTAGTCAAGCCTTTCTCTTTAAAAAAACTAGTAGAACAAGTACACGATTTATTACCCTAATTTAGAAGGAAACCAAGGATGAATTACAACGATTTTTACACCAAGAGCATTAACCAACCCGACGAATTCTGGGCTGCACAAGCTGATACTATTGAATGGTACAATAAACCACAAATAATTTTATCGAAAGATGAAAAGGGTTACCCTCTTTGGTATAAAGATGGTGAACTAAACATCTGTTATTTAGCATTGGACAAACACATACAAGATGGTTTTGGAGATCAAACGGCCATAATTTATGATTCACCAGTAACACAAACCGTCAAAAAATATACGTATTCAGAAGTTAAAACCGAAGTAGCGAAGCTAGCTGGTGGGATGCAATCTTTAGGGTTAAAAAAAGGAGATACTGCCATCATATACATGCCCATGATTCCTCAGGCTGCATTTGCAATGCTAGCATGTGCGAGAATTGGAGTCACGCATTCCGTTGTGTTTGGAGGATTTGCCCCTCACGAATTAGCCATAAGAATAGATGATTGCAAACCACGATTAATTTTAACCGCCTCGTCAGGCATTGAGGTCGACCGTTTAATCACCTACAAGCCATTAGTAGACGAAGCAATTGAACTAGCATCTCATAGACCTAAAAAAGTAATCGTTTTCAACAGAAAATTGGGCGCTAAAGTGCCGTTTAAAAAATACGATGTAGATTATGATGCCTTGGTATATGGTTCAGAAGAAACGCCATGTATACCAGTAAACACTTTACATCCTTTGTATATATTGTATACTTCAGGTACAACTGGAAAGCCAAAAGGTGTCGTACGCGACACTGGAGGTTATGCGGTAGCCTTAAAATTTTCTATGCAGCACATTTATAATGTAAAAGAAGACGAAGTGTTTTGGGCCGCATCAGATGTAGGTTGGGTTGTAGGCCATAGTTTTATTGTTTATGGCCCATTAATCAACAGGAATGCCACTGTTATTTTTGAAGGAAAACCAATAAAAACACCTGATTCAAGTACTTTTTGGCGCATTATTGATGAACACAAAGTAAATGCTATGTTCACAGCTCCTACTGCGATTCGTGCCATCAAAAAAGAAGACCCTAACGGTGATTTTATCAAAAAATACGATTTAAGTTCGTTAAAAACACAGTTCCTAGCCGGGGAGCGTTGCGACATCGCTACCTTAGAATGGTATTCAAAACATATTGCTGTTCCTGCTATCGATCATTGGTGGCAAACAGAATCGGGTTGGCCAATGATTGCCAATATGATGGGAGTGGAACAATTACCTGTTAAACCGGGGTCTGTAGGAAAAGCGGTTTGCGGTTATAACATTAAAATATTTAATGAGGAAGGAATTGAAGTGGGTCCAAATGAACAAGGATATGTAGTCATACAATTACCACTGCCCCCGGGAACTTTACTCGATTTATGGAAAGACAATACCCGATTTAGAGCTGGTTACTTGGAACAATTTCCTGGTTACTATTTCTCTGGTGATGGTGGCTATAAAGATCATGAGGATTATATTTTCATTACAGGTAGAGTTGATGACGTAATTAATGTGGCTGGACATCGACTTTCGACTTCAGAAATGGAAGAAATAGTCTCTTCACACCCATCTGTTGCTGAGTGTGCTGTTGTTGGAATAAACGATGCATTAAAAGGTCAAATCCCATTAGCTCTTGTGGTACTAAAATTAAATGAAGATGGCGAACACTATCCATTAGAACAGGAGATTGTCAAATTAGTCCGACAACAAATTGGCGCTGTTGCTTCATTACGAAACGTAGTCATAGTAGACCGTCTACCAAAAACACGGTCAGGAAAAACATTAAGAAAATTATTGAGAAGTATTGCCGATGGCGATAGTTTTCAAATCCCTTCTACAATTGATGATCCAAGTATTGTGGCAGAAATTGAAGCCGTATTAAAAAAACAAGAAATTGGAATTTATACTAAAAAAGAACACTAACTATATTAAATAATACAAAATGAGTCGTTACAAAATAAATAATTTAGAAGAATATTTTAAAGAATACAAGAAATCAGTTCGTGAACCTAAAAAGTTCTGGGACAAAATTGCATCAGAAAATTTTACATGGTACCAAGAATGGAGCAAAGTAGTCGATTTTAATATGGCTGAGGCGCAAATAAAATGGTTTGAAGATGCCAAAGTAAACATTACTAAAAACTGTATTGACAGACATCTTGCTAAAAAAGGAGACAAAACAGCTATAATTTTTGAGCCAAATGATCCAAAAGAAGAAGCATTGCATATATCCTACACGGAACTACATCAACGCGTTTGTAAAATGGCAAATGTACTGAGAGAGCAGGGCATCCAAAAAGGAGATCGTGTTTGTATTTATTTACCTATGATTCCGGAACTCGCTATTACAACTTTGGCTTGTGCCAGAATTGGAGCCATCCATTCGGTTGTTTTTGCTGGATTTTCGGCTTCAGCCGTAGCTACAAGAATTAATGACAGTGAATGTAAAATGGTAATCACCTCGGATGGTGGGTATCGTGGTAATAAAACAATCGACTTAAAAGGTATTGTTGACGAAGCTTTAACCAATACCCCTTGTGTCGAAAAAGTACTAGTAGTTAAAAGAACGAATACTGAGATAAAAATGAAAGAAGGGCGTGATCAATGGTTACAACCTCTTTTAGAACAAGCATCTGATAATAATACTGCTGAAATAATGGACGCCGAAGATCCTTTATTTATACTTTATACGTCGGGTTCAACAGGAAAACCAAAAGGAATGGTGCATACCACAGCAGGATATATGGTCTATACCGCGTATACCTTTAAAAACGTATTCAACTATGAGGACAATGATATTTTCTGGTGTACTGCGGATATTGGTTGGATTACAGGACATTCCTATATTCTTTACGGTCCCTTATTAAATGGAGCTACTACTGTTATTTTTGAAGGGGTTCCTTCTTATCCTGATTTTAGTCGTTTTTGGGAAATTATCGAAAAACACCAAGTAAATCAATTTTATACAGCACCAACCGCTATTCGTGCTTTGGCAAAAGAAAGCCTAGATTATGTGCAGCGCTTCCCATTAAAATCACTAAAAGTAATTGGCTCCGTTGGAGAACCAATCAATGAAGAAGCCTGGCATTGGTACAATGACCATGTAGGTGATAAAAGATGTCCTGTAGTAGATACATGGTGGCAAACAGAAACAGGAGGTATTATGATTTCTCCAATACCTTTTGTGACTCCAACAAAACCAACCTATGCAACATTTCCATTACCTGGAATTCAACCCGTTTTAATGGATGAAAAAAGAAATGAGATAGAAGACAATCAAGTAGTAGGTTCTTTATGTATCAAATTTCCTTGGCCTGGTATTGCTAGAACCATTTGGGGAGACCACAAACGCTATAAAGAAACCTATTTTTCAGCCTTTCCAGGTAAATATTTTACGGGAGATGGCGCCTTGCGAGATGAAGTTGGGTATTATCGTATTACAGGTCGTGTAGATGATGTTGTTATTGTATCTGGTCATAACCTAGGGACTGCTCCTATAGAAGATGCTATTAATGAGCATCCAGCAGTCGCTGAATCAGCAATTGTTGGATTCCCGCATGACATCAAAGGAAACGCTTTGTATGGATTTGTTATCTTAAAAGAGACTGGTGAATATCGTGATAGAGAGAATTTAATGAAAGAAATCAATCAACAAGTTTCGAACCAAATTGGTCCAATTGCTAAGCTAGATAAAATTCAGTTTGTGTCTGGTTTACCAAAAACACGATCTGGAAAAATCATGCGTAGAATTTTACGAAAAATAGCCGAAGGTGATTATTCTAATTTTGGCGATACCTCAACGTTATTAAATCCTGAAATAGTGGATGAAATAAAAAATGGCAAAGTGTAATTTTTCCTCACTTATTTTTTAAAAAAAGCGGCATCATTACTGATGCCGTTTTTTTTACCTATGAAAAAAGCTGTCTTTTTAAGACAGCCTTTTAAACAAACCAAAACCACTTAATTAGTTTTTAATAAACTTCATTACTTTTACTTGCTCTTCTTGATTATAGGCTTTTACAACATAAATTCCTTGTGCTAGATCGCTAACTCCATATTGGAAATTAACAGTAGAATTCGTTTTTATAGTTTTCAATAATTGTCCTGCAATAGAAAAAATTTCCACTTTGTTTACGTCACTGTTGAGTGTAAAATAAGTACCAACTGGATTTGGATACAAATAGACAGCGTTTTCTTTACTTTCAAAATTAGCAATCGCCAAAGCAGCCACTTTATTACCATAGATACGATATTGACCCGCTGGTATATTTATTGTGGCATTTACATTGGTAACCGCAATGGAAGTATTATCCATTAAGTTATACCAAGTCCCTGTGTAAGGAAATCCAGTAGCTACATTTTGAGCGGAAACATCAAAATTTGTCAATACCAATACATCTTTTAATTGGGTAGATGCTAATGCGCTATTAGTGATTTTAATAAAAGGAGTTAATGTAGTACCACTCGACATCGTTGCCGTACCCACAAAAACAGGTTCATTTATTTTTAATGCAATCATTTTAGCCCAATCTGTATAAATTTTATTTCTACTACCATCCGCTAACCAACTGTTTACCCATTGTGGTTGCGGTTTAGTATCTAGCTTACAATCTCCCGCAGTTGCATCTGATGATGTGTTTACAGTACCATTATTACATGAAAATATAGAAAGGTCCCAACCTAATTCACCAAAATGCCAAATCATCTTTGGCCCAGGTACTAATAAAGAAACAGCACCTAAAGCAGACATTCTCGCAAGAGCCGTAGCCGGTGTTTTCACATTATAACCATTTAAATTCGCTCCATATTGAATGTTTTTATACATCAGGCGTTCTTCATCATGACTTTCGGCATACCCCATTAATCTATTTTTAGTAAATCCATGGGCGGCACTATTCATTCTCGAAATATCATTATTAGAATTGTATCCCATTGTCAATTGGTTATACGGGTCTGTCATCTTTCCCCACATCATAATTCCTTTACTTGGCGATTCAGCAATTCTATAATTAGCCCATTCTTGTTCTTCACCATCAGTACCCAAATGTTCAAAAATAGCATAATGAGTTGGATCTAAACTCCATGAATAATCAGCATAATCTTTTAAAATAGCCACTCTATCCGCTTGATATCCATTGGTACATGCATCATCATTGGCTGTACAATTTTGTGTAAATCCTTTGGTTAAATCCCAACGGAAACCATCAATTTTATACTCTTGGATCCACTGTTTTACCACTCTTTTGACATAATTCTTAGTTAATAAGGAAGCATGATTAAAATCTTCACCTACACTATAACTATGTTTTGCAGTAGTATTAAAATAAGGATTTTCAATTGAAGGCGAACCCCATCCATCTCCATCAGGATCATTCATCCACATTCTGAGCATCGGATTTCTACCAAAAGCATGATTCAACGCTACATCCAGAATTACTGCAATCCCATTTTGATGGCATACATCTACTAATTCTTTAAATTTACTTGCAGGGCCATAAAACTTATCTAAAGCCATATGAAAGGCGGTGTTATACCCCCAACTTTCGTTTCCTTCAAATTCCATTACAGGTAATAACTCAATAGCGTTTATTTTTAGATTTTTAAAGTAATCTATCCTATCTATAACACTTTGATAATTTCTTGCAGCATCAAAATCCCGAACCAAAAGCTCATAAACCACTAATTTTTCTTTATCCGGTTTTACAAAATTAGTTGTAGCACTACTCCACGTATAGGGTGTTTGTCCCGTTTGCAAAACAGTTACTTCACGTTCTTGACCTGCTGGATAGACCGGCAGATTAGGGTAAGAAGCCGCAGGAATAGTTGGGTCATCATAAGGAGATAAAACAAGAGTTGAATAAGGATCAGCTGTTTTTACTAATGAAGGAGTCCCAGCAATAGGAGTCGCATCGGCTACCCAATATTGATAGGTGTAGTT
>CAWURM010000041.1:0-9070 GCA_963924965.1 uncultured Flavobacterium sp. | reverse complement strand
CATTTGTCCGCTATTGGACCATTTGGAATTTTTGAATCTAATGCCATTATAATTGAATATTAATGATTGAAATGATGAAATAATGCAATAAAAATAAAACCGAAAGGAACTACAAATGCAAAACCTAATCCGAAATTCTTTAATCCTCTAGAATATTTGTTATTGAACCCTACTGATTGAAATGAAGAACTAAAACCATGTTTCAAGTGCAGTGATAGCAATACAAATGACAAGCAGTACAAACCTGTACGTACTGGACTTTCAAATTTTTCAGCTAATTCATGAAAATATCTAGTCTCATTAAGAGGTCCAAATTGCACATATTTGTATGCCATTTCCGGTACCCAGAAATCATAAAAATGCAATCCTAAGAAAGCCAAAATTACTGAACCTGAAATAATCATATTTCTTGATGCCCAAGATGAATTTGCAGCTCCATTGTTTTTTACATAAGCAATAGGTCTTGCGCTCCTGTTTTTAAAATCTAAAACAAATCCCATAATAAAGTGAAAAACGACACCTACAATAAGAATTGGCTGAATAACAAATTGAACTAAAGGATTATTCCCCATAAAATGAGAAATAGAATTAAATACGTCGGGGCTAAACACCGAAGTCATATTGATAAAAAAGTGTTGTGCTAAAAACAACATCAGAAAAAGTCCTGAAAGCGCCATAGCCACTTTTTTAGCTATTGACGACTTCAATAATGCAGATTGTGCCATAAGTTTTGAATAAATTTGTATTAAAAAATATGACAAAAATAAAGCAAATAGACTTCAACTACAACCTTTTCGCTCTTATTTATAATGATTTTAAAGTGTTTGAGCCAAAACACCAATAAATCTTTACAACGGGAAGCACTAACCCTTTATGAGACGGCCATTTAGTTAAACAAGATTCAAGAAAAACTTAAATTAGACTTTAAAGAATGAGCAAGAAAATCCCTAGATACGACAATAGAATTATTAATGTTCTAAAATTAAGCCCGTTTTCTCTTTAAATTAATAAAAACAAAGGGAGAAAGAAATTTTACGAGATTAAAAAATTGCATTCCGAACTACTGATTTTACCTTTACAACCTAAAAAAAAACTAAAAATGAAAGTAGGAATCGATAGTATATCTTTTGATGTTGCCAAAATACATTTACCCATTACCACATTGGCAAAAGCCAGAAATATTGAACCGGAGAAGCTCGAAAAAGGGCTCGGTTTATTAAAAATGACTTTAGCAGATACACATCAAGACACCGTAGTTTTTGGCGCAAATGCTTTGACCAAATTAATAATTGAAAACACCATTGACCTCCATGAAATAGCTCGTATTTATGTAGGTACGGAAAGCAGTATTGACAGCTCTAAGCCTATCAGTTCTTTCTTAATTTCATTGATGGAACAAAAATTCGGAGAAAATATTTTAGCAGAATGCGACGTAGTAGATTTTACTTTTGCTTGCATTGGAGGTGTAGATGCGATGCAAAATTGCATTGATTTCGTAAAATTAAATCCCATTAAAAAAGCAATTGTCGTCACTACAGATTTAGCTAAATATGATTTAAATTCTACCGGAGAATATACCCAAGGCGCCGGAGCGGTTGCCATGTTAATTAGCTCAAATCCAAAAATAATAGCCTTTGAAAATAATTGGGCTACCAGCACCAGAGGCGTTTTTGACTTTTTCAAACCCTACAGAACGGTTTCCAAAGAAGCAATTACAGGGAATCTAGAAAACGAATCTTGGTTTGAAAATCTAGAAGCAGAAATTGAAATTCACAAAGAACAGCCCGTTTTTGACGGACAATATTCGAATCAATGTTATATGGATCGCACTAGAGATGCTTATTTTTCATTCAAAAAATTAAAGCAAACTGAAGCGACAATATATAATACTTGGGAAAGCATCATCATGCACTTACCGTATGCTTTTCAAGGAAGGCGCATGTTATCTGAAATCTACACTTTAGATGCAGAAAACAAAACAATCACTGGACAGGAAGAAGCATTTGAGTACCAAAATAAGCTAAAAGAAACGAGTAAATCAGAAGACTATAAGAATTTTGTAGCCCAAAAATTAATGCCGGCTGAACTGGCTTCTTCTTTAATCGGGAATTTATACACCGGATCTATTTTCATGGGGCTATTATCCACTTTAGCTCATTTTTATGATGCGAATAAAGAAATAACCGGTGCTAAATTTGGATTTCTTGCTTATGGAAGTGGCTCTAAATCGAAAGTGTTTGAAGGTTTAATTCAACCCGAATGGAAAGCAGCTATCGCTAATTGCAAACTTTTTGAAACATTAGAAAATAGTTTCGAAATAGATTTTAACACTTACGAGAAACTACATAAAAAAGAACAACGAACATCTATTGCTAACCCTAAAAACGAATGGATTCTAGAACGAATAGAAAAAGAAATCCCAAACCTTATAGGTGCTCGTTATTACAAATGGGTAGATTAGTCAAACACAAAACCTCGATTGTAACTAGTTTATAATCGGGGTTTTGTATTTTAAAATAAGCTTAACTAAACTTAGCCATGTATTGCTGCACAATTAAATCCGTGTTTTCATTGCGCTTTTTTTGCTCTAATTGAATGGGTGGTGAGGCACGTTCAGCACAATCTTTCACTGCACAAGTTTCACACGTTACACCCACTATTTGCCTTTTCATACTTTCATTATCAATAAACTTAAATTTCTTTTTCATAGCAGGGCTTATTAAAATCCCTACCGATATACTTCTTAAACAATTTTTCTTAAAAGGATCATTAGTCGCCGATGAAAATACCAAATATTCATTACTACTATTGTCATATCTTGAAATTTGAGCCCCAAAATAATGACTCTTCTTTTCAGCTATTGCTGATTCAATTGTTTTTATGGAAACCCATCTACGGCAATAATGCTCATTCATTTCATTAGCATGAGGCTCTTGCTGATTGGTAATGTGTAATTCTTTTTTTATTTGGTACGTATCCTTCCCAACTTCATGGGACAGTCGTAGAAAAAATAAGTTCTTCAACTGAAAATCCTTTGGCAAAATATTTGTCAATCTTTGATAAAAAGATTCTGGAGAGACATTAAACTGACCCATCAAGTCAATCATTCCCTCTGCTGTAGGATTGCTTTTAGACAGAAAAACATTCAACTCTCCTATTAGTTTTTTTCTTGGAATTAGCAAGGCACCTGCAAAATACGAGGCATAAAAATTATTCAAAACCTGATCAAAATTATCAAATTTAATCCAGCTAAACGTATACAAACGATCTTGGATTTCAAGATAATTATAAGCAATTTCTTTGGCCAAAATAAACGCTTTTTGTTGTTCATCAATCTCTAATGAAATCAATAGCGTTTTGCTTTTTGGTACATAAATCGAACGCAAATCACCCAGCTCTTCTTGTTCAGAAAAAACAAGTTCCTGAATCGTATAACCGTATTCTTCTTTCAAAATTGCCATTAATTCCTCTAGCGAAATCTTGTCATTCATATTAACGTGAAACGCTTTGGAGAAATCCAACACCTTTTGTTCTAAATCTTCAAAATAGTTATTATGTGCTTCTTGATAGGAACGCAAAGCGGCCAAGAAAAAACTTTCCCTACTTAAATTATAATGCTGTGCAATTTCAATAATTGTGCTAATGAACGCATTGACTTTAGCAGGAGCGTTAGCAATAATATCTATCAAATCATTTTCTTGGATTCCGAAAATATCAAGTGGAATCTCTTTTAATATCCCCGATTTTAAAATCTCGCCAATTGGCGCCAAATTATTATCCAGTTTCAAAGACACCATATGATCGTATGAAACCTCGAGTTTTTCCGACAGTAAGATAATCTTATCCGTTTTTGGATATTTTTTTCCCTTCTCAATTTCGTTTAAATACGACTTAGAGAGCTCCGTGATTTTGGCCAAACCAAATAAAGACAAATTCTTATTAGTACGCGCTTGCTTGAGTTTCAACCCAAAAATTAATTTGATATAATCTTTTTCCATATTCATATTTCAAATATACGCTAAAAAACAAAAACAACAAAAAAAAGTTTTTTACATTTTTAGCGTACGTTCGCTTGTTTTGTAAAAAACTTTTCGTAACATTGTCCTGTAAAACATATTAACCATGAAACAAACCACCCAAACAATCGAAAACACATTGCGAATTAAGGCAAATCTTAATCAACAATTCCCAGATGTATTGACAGAAGATGCCATGGAGTATCTTACTAATTTGCATCAACGCTTCAATAACCAAAGAATTGCATTATTGGAAGATCGCAAAAAACAACAACTATTATTTGATGCAGGAGAGCTACCTACTTTTCCATTGGAAACAAAAAACATTCGTGACAATGAATGGTTAGCAGCTCCAATACCAGATGATTTATTAGACCGAAGAGTAGAAATCACTGGGCCTGTGGATAGAAAAATGGTGATCAACGCCTTAAATAGTGGCGCAAAAACATTTATGGCCGATTTTGAGGATAGCACCTCGCCTACATGGACCAATCTTATGCAAGGACAACAAAATCTCATCGATGCGGTGAATAAAACCATCGTTCTGGAAGATGTTGCGAAAAACAAAAAATACCAACTGAATGATACGACTGCCGTTTTACTAGTCCGCCCAAGAGGTTTGCATTTACAGGAAAAACACATTTTGATTGAAGACCAAGAAACATCTGGATCACTAGTAGACTTTGGATTGTATGCTTTTCATAATTTTAAACAATTGCTAAAAAACGGATCAGCACCGTACTATTACATTCCGAAACTAGAGCATTATCTCGAAGCACGTTGGTGGAATGAAGTAATTGATTTTACCGAAGATTACCTAGGAATGCAGCGAGGTACTATAAAAACTACGGTATTAATAGAAACAATAACAGCCAGTTTTCAACTTGACGAAATCATATTCGAATTAAAAGAACATATTGTAGGATTGAATTGTGGCCGATGGGATTATATCTTTTCATACATCAAGAAATTAAGAAATAATCCTGCTTTTATTGTTCCAAATAGAGACCAAGTAACCATGACTTCACCGTTTATGAGCGCGTACTCGCAATTGGTAATTCAGCGTTGTCACAAAAGAAACATTCACGCTATTGGGGGAATGGCAGCTCAAATTCCGATAAAAAACAATCCAAGTGCAAACACGGCTGCCTTCAATAAAGTAATTGCCGACAAAGAAAGAGAAGTTAAAAATGGACACGATGGTACTTGGGTAGCACATCCCGATTTGATTCCGCTTGCTATGAGCGTTTTCGATAGAGAAATGCCAACAAAAAACCAGATTCATGTAAAAAGAGCCGACTTACATATCACAGAGAGTGACTTACTTGAAGTCCCGCAAGGCACAATTACTGAAGAAGGGGTGCGAAAAAATATCAATGTATCCATTCTATACATCGCCTCTTGGCTACACGGTCAAGGCGCAGCAGCAATTCATCATTTGATGGAAGATGCCGCAACAGCTGAGATATCGCGATCTCAATTATGGCAATGGCTGCAAAACGGAGTCACCTTGGATACTAATAAAAAGTTAACCAATAATTATTACCATCGTTTAGCCATGGATGAATATGAAAAGATTAAAAAACTAGTAGGAGAAGACAACCATGAAGATGGAGAATACAAACTAGCTGAACAATTATTAGATGTCCTAGTGGTGAATCCCAATTTTATTGATTTCCTCACCATTCCAGGCTACAAATACCTATAACAAAAACCAAAAAATACTACCAAAAAAAAAGAAATTATGAAAACAAGAGAAGAAAGAATTCAAGCACTAGTTACTGATTGGATCACAAACCCAAGATGGGAAGGAATCGAACGTCCCTACACAGCGGAAGAAGTAATTAACTTACAAGGCTCGTATAAAATAGAACACAGTATTGCCAGAATGGGTGCTGAGAAGTTGTGGAAAAAACTAAATTCTCAAGATTTTGTAGCTGGACTAGGTGCCTTAACAGGAAATCAAGCCATCCAAGAAGTAGAAGCTGGATTAGAAGCTATTTATTTAAGCGGCTGGCAAGTGGCCGCTGATGCCAATGTAGCTGGCGAAATGTATCCGGACCAATCTTTATACCCTGCTAATAGCGTTCCACTAGTTGTAAAGAGAATCAACAACGCTTTGCTTCGCGCGGACCAAATACAAGTTGTAAACGGAGAAATAAATAAAAAAGACTATTTAGTACCGATTGTAGCAGATGCAGAAGCTGGTTTTGGCGGAAATCTTAACGCCTTCGAACTAATGAAATCTATGATTGAATCTGGAGCTGCTGGAGTTCACTTTGAAGACCAATTAAGTTCAGCTAAAAAATGTGGCCATTTAGGTGGAAAAGTATTGGTTCCTACCCAAGAGGCAATCAACAAATTGGTTGCTGCTCGTTTAGCAACGGATGTAATGGGAACACCAACACTAATTGTAGCCCGCACTGATGCGGATGCGGCCAACTTATTAACAAGCGACATTGATCCACGAGATGCGAAATTCATCACAGGTGAAAAAACATCCGAAGGTTTCTTCCATGTAAACTGTGGCGTGCAACAAGGAATTGATAGAGGATTAAGCTACGCGCCTTATGCCGATTTGATTTGGATGGAAACTAGTAATCCTGATTTAGCCTACGCTAAACAATTTGCCGATGCCATTCACAAAGAATTCCCAGGTAAAATGTTAGCCTATAACTGTTCGCCTTCATTCAACTGGGCTGCAAAACTATCAGTTCCTGAGATGGAAACCTTTCGAGAAGACCTTGCCGCTATGGGATACAAATTTCAATTCATCACATTGGCAGGATTCCATGCTTTAAACACGAGTATGTTTGAACTATCAAAAGCGTACAAAGAAAGAGGAATGGCTGGATACTCAGAATTGCAAGAGCGTGAATTTGCATTACAAAAACACGGATTCAAAGCTGTAAAACACCAGGGCTTTGTAGGAACAACTTATTTTGATGCGGTACAAAATACAGTAACAACAGGAAGGTCTTCAACAACTGCCATGAAGGACTCTACAGAAACCGCTCAGTTTAAATAAATTAATTTACTAACTCCATAACGCATTGGTTTAAAAAGTTTCTTTTTACTCCAATGCGTTTTTGTTGTTTTATATATAAATTATCAAATTCATAACGATAAACAATTTAATCTTAGTATTTTTGAGTAATAAAAAGTAAAAAACAAAATCGTTATGAAATACCATCAAATTGACCGTGACTTATTTATAAAAAATCGCGCCAAATTCATGGCTCAAATGAAGCCTAAAAGTGTTGCCGTTTTTAACTCCAATGATATTTATCCTATAAGCGCTGACAGCACAATGCCATTTGCGCAGCACCGCGATATTTTTTATCTATCCGGCGTTGATCAAGAAGAAAGTATTTTATTACTTTTTCCAGACGCACCCTATGAAAGCCAAAGAGAAACCTTATTCTTAAAAGAAACCAATGATCATATTGCCGTTTGGGAAGGCGAGAAACTAACTAAAGAACGTGCATTATCTGTTTCTGGAATCAAAACTGTGTATTGGTTACAGGATTTTGATAAGGTTTTGAACGAGATGATGACCTACTCTGACACGATGTACATCAATACTAATGAGCACTATCGCGCAGCAGTAGAAACAGAAACTCGTGAAGCTCGTTTTATCAAAAAATGGAAAGAAAAATATCCTGCACATACCGTTGCCAAGAGTAATCCTATCTTACAACGCATTCGTTCTATAAAAGAAAGTGAAGAACTAGACTTGATTCAGCAAGCCTGTAATATTACTGAAAAAGGATTTAGAAGAATCCTTTCTTTCGTAAAACCTAATGTCATGGAATACGAAATCGAAGCTGAATTCATTCATGAGTTCATTCGCAATCGTTCTAAAGGTTTTGCTTACACCCCAATTATTGGCTCAGGAAACAACGCTAACGTATTACATTATATCGAAAACAACCAACAATGTAAAACTGGTGATTTAATTTTACTTGACGTAGGAGCTGAATACGCTAATTATTCTAGTGACATGACACGTACCATTCCGGTTTCAGGAAAATATTCTGATAGACAAAAAGCAGTATACAACGCCGTTTTAAACGTGAAGAACGAAGCTACAAAAATGCTGATTCCAGGCACTATGTGGAAAGAATACCATGTAGAAGTAGGTAAGTTGATGACTTCAGAGTTACTCGGTTTGGGTCTTATTGATAAAGCCGATGTACAAAACGAAAACCCAGAATGGCCAGCGTATAAAAAATATTTCATGCATGGAACTTCGCACCACATGGGACTAGACACACACGATTACGGATTATTAACAGAACCAATGCAAGCCAATATGGTTTTCACTGTGGAACCAGGAATTTACATCCCTGCCGAAGGTTTCGGCATTCGTCTTGAGGATGATGTTGTCATTCAGGAAAAAGGAGAGCCGTTCAACTTAATGCGCAATATCCCGATTGAGGTGGACGAAATTGAAAGTTTGATGAACTCTTAAGAAAATAGAAGAAAGAAGAAAGAAGAAAGAGAAAAGACGGTTCGCAGAAATGTGAGCCGTTTTTTTATTAATACCCAGTTTTTTGGGCGCATCCCGCCTCCGTAAACTCCGGCAAGGTCGGGCTGTACGCTATTAGTCCTCGTCCCTAAAAAACGGGACTGTGGGCTAACCGCTACCATCCCTTGCGCATTAAAAAAACAAGCATGAATTCAAACCAATAACTACTGAATATCAAATACATAGCAGCATATAAAAAAAGCTCCGTATCCCAAATATAAGTTTCAAATAACCATAGCTTTTTCCATCATAAAATGAAACGTTTTTATAAATTCACAAAAACTATGTTTCTATGTAGTTAAAAAATAAGGAAACCAAATTACACCTATCCCTACATTTAAAACTGTAACTTTATATCTCCATTTACGTCTCATTGAAAAACATATCATCTTTTAAAAATCAAAACAATCAAAATTATGACAGCACACGAAATTGATTACCAGATATTCGGGGAAGAAATGCAGTACGTAGAAATAGAGTTAGACCCACAAGAAATTGTAATTGCCGAGGCAGGAAGTTTCAT
>CAWURM010000040.1:0-3663 GCA_963924965.1 uncultured Flavobacterium sp. | reverse complement strand
AGCATTCGCATCAAATGGATTGCTACTGGCATTGGAATTGAAAAATTAGTGATGAAACAAGGCAAGATGATAGGCTATTTTGTATCGGATCAACAGTCTGATTATTACCAGTCCAATCGTTTTATGTCGGTCATGCAGTTTGTTCAAAAACACAGCTCTATTTGCAAGATAAAAGAAAAAGAAACCAAGAACGGTTTGCGTTTATTATTGACTTTTGAAAATGTAAAATCTACTAGAAGAGCATTAGAGTTAATGGAGATGTTGGGAGGAGTAGAAAAATAATAAATAGGATTACAGTAAATAAAAAAGCTTCCAACCTATTGTAAGACTGGAAGCTTGAAATTATAGAATTGAAATGTTAATTTTTCAAATCTTTAATGACTTTAAAAGCCACATCTACTTGCTCTTCACTCACCAAAATTGTGAATTCATTAGAAGTCGAAATCACCTCGTTGATAATAATTCCTTCCCAAGCTAATCGTTGAAAAATAAAGTAGTAAATCCCAGGAATTACAATATTTTCCTTAGGTAATTTTACCGTGATAGAGGCTAGATTGTCTAGTTTTTGTATTAATTTTTCGCTTACAAAATGCTTGTCAACTAATTGATTTACACTATTGCTGACCACAATGTTAATTTCATTTACACCTCTTGAAGAAGTGTAAAACACATCTGGAAATGCATTAATATCCGAAATCAATTCCGCCTGTTTGTTAAGTACCGTTTCTGATACTGCGAATGTATAATCTGTCAAGGCAGATCGCACCGTAATTTCTCCAATGTTTTTTATTACTTTATTTATTTTGTGATTTAAGCGAAAGTCTAATTCTTCCGTCAGTCTTTTTAATGACATGACAATAGCGCCTTGTTTAACCTCTTTTCCAAATTCACTTTCTAATTCAGACATGATATTTCGAGACAATGACGTTAAGTTGATGATCCCAAGTGATAAAGCATTTAGTAAAAAAGGCTTTGTTTTAATGTAATTTTCTACGATTGAAGAAACGGTTTTCATAATAAATTAGGTGTTTTTACTTAGTTTTTAGTAGTTAGTTCAGTTAGTTGTTGTGTCAAAAACCGCTACAAATATAAATAAAAAACAATTTGTTACAAATATAACACCTTAAAATTTACTTAAAAATGATAAAAAGCATCTATAAGGTGTTCAATTACAAAAGATTTGCCTTCTTTATGGATGGCAATGATATCAAAACGAACATTTGCATCTATATTTTTTTCGACTACGTAGGCATCGACCGCTTTTACGAGAAGTTGGATTTTTTTTGGTTTTACAAAATCTTGCGGCAAACCAAAATCTATTGAAGATCGAGTCTTTACTTCAACAATTGCCAAAATATTTTCCTTCTTGGCGATGATATCTATTTCGGCTTTTTGAAACGTCCAGTTGGTGTCCAGGATGTCATACCCTTCCTTTTGTAAATAGTCAACGGCCAATTCTTCACCCAATTTCCCTAATTCATTGTGGTCTGCCATATTATTAATTTAAGTCAGGTGAATAATAAAGACAATTTGTTACTCAAAAGTAACGGTTGTATTACTGGATGTGACTTCCATGTGTATCATATCGCCTAATACAAGTGCGCGATTGTCTCTAATATGGCCTGCAGGGAAATTATAAATAATAGGAATAGTGTATTTTTTAGTAACGTCTTCTACAATCTGTACGGCATTTTTGCCCCAAGGGATATCGTTGTCTTTCATTTTAGTCATAGAGCCTACAATAATTCCCTTAATACTTTCAAGGCAACCATTGCGTTTTAGATTCATCATCATGCGGTCAATATGGTATAAGTATTCGTCGAGATCTTCAATGAATAATATTTTGTCTTTACAATCAATAGCCGACTCAGATCCTAGTAAACTATACAGAATAGACAAATTACCGCCTACTAATTCTCCAGAGGCATTTCCAGTGCGATTCATGGAATCCGAAACAATACTATAGCTTAGTTTTTCTCCAAATAATGACATGCGCAAACTTTCAATAGCTTCAGGAGTAGCTCTGGGAACGGTTATCGGCATTACCCCATGTATGGATTTATACCCCATGGTGTTAAGGTGATTGTGTAAAACGGTAATATCACTAAAACCTACAATCCATTTTGGATGTTGTTTAAATTTTGTAAAATCTAATAAATCAAGCATTCTCACCGTGCCATAACCACCTTTTACGCACCAAATGGCTTTGATGTTGGGGTTGTCTAATTGTTTTTGAAAATCGGCTGCACGTTCTTGGTCTGTACCTGCAAGTTGATTGTTGTCTAAACCAATTGTGTTCCCTATTACGACTTCTAGCCCCCAACTGTGTAATAAATCGATTGCAGGTTTTAGATTGTCTTCAATGTTTTTTCTAGCAGTGGCTACTATGGTAATTGTATCTCCTTTTTGTAAAACAGGTGGTGTAATCATTGGTGTTTGGGATTGGCTATTGAAAGACTGTAAAATAAAAAATAAAAATAGGAATTTATTCCAACCAAAATTATAATTAACAGTCCAAAATCGAATGGTAAGCATATATTTATTTTTTTGGGCAAAATTATAATTTTAGACCTTCCGCATCGGGATAAAAACAAAGATAACAATTTTGAAAATAAATTATTATTTAGTTCAGGAAATGAAGTATTTTTACTTGTCATTTTTTTTAAAGTTGTGCGTATGAAATTTTTACAATTGATAGTCCTGATCCTTTTCGTGGTACCAATGAACAGAACATGGGGACAACAAAAAAACTATACTATTCACACGATTGCTTTTTATAATTTCGAAAATCTATTTGATACCATAAATGATCCCAATACGAATGATGACGAATGGACTCCAAAAGGCGCTCAACATTGGACATCTAAAAAATACTATCAAAAACTTCAAAATCTTTCTAGAGTGTTGTTCGAAATAGGTTCTTCTGATAATTCCAATTCACCAACATTTATAGGAGGTTCAGAAATTGAAAACAGAGGCGTTTTGGAAGATTTAATTCAACAGACCAAACTTGCTAATAAGGACTATGGAATTATCCATTTTGATTCCCCTGATAAAAGAGGGATAGACGTGGCCTTACTGTTTCAAAAAAAATATTTCCGACCAACCAGTTATACTAACATTCCGCTCTATGTCTATAAAGGCGCAGTGGATGCAAAGTCAAAAATAAAGGGAGAAGCAGTTGAAAAAGGAGAAGATGAGGAAGAAATTAATTCACAGTCGAGTCGCGTTTTTACGCGGGACCAACTTTTAGTAACCGGTTTTTTGGAAGGAGAAGAAATACACATCATTGTCAACCACTGGCCCTCTCGTTCTGGAGGTGAAAAAAAGACTAGCACCTTTAGAGAAGCAGCGGGCACCTTGAACAGAAAAATAATTGATTCGTTACAGCGAATTAATCCAAATGCTAAAGTAATTACGCTGGGCGATTTAAATGACGGCCCGTTCAATAACAGTGTCAAAAGAGCCCTTGGAGCCAAAGCCAAAAAAGAAGAAGTACCACCTTTAGGGATCTACAATCCTTTTGAAGAAATGGCTAAAAAAGGATTGGGAACCATTGCTTTTCGGGATTCATGGGATATTTTTGACCAAATCATGGTGTCTCAATCCCTAATAAAAAATGATTTTTCCAGCTTTCAATATTGGAAAGCGGGCATTTACAAT
>CAWURM010000039.1:0-51506 GCA_963924965.1 uncultured Flavobacterium sp. | reverse complement strand
GTCAGCAGAAGTTCACGATAACGAACACGAACACGAACACCATCATAAAGACACTTTCATTACTAAATACATTTTTAGTATTGATCACAAAATGATTGCCAAACAATACTTGATTACAGGTATTATTATGGGGGTTATTGGTGTGGCTATCTCTTTACTTTTTAGATTGCAATTGGCTTGGCCAGAGGAATCTTTTACAATTTTCAAAGTTATACTTGGGGAATCATATGCTCCAGGAGGTGTAATGGCTAACGACAGATATCTGGCTTTAGTTACGATTCATGGTACTATAATGGTCTTTTTTGTATTAACCGCCGCTTTATCGGGTACGTTCAGTAACTTGTTAATACCACTTCAAATTGGAGCGAGGGATATGGCTTCAGGATTCATGAATATGGTTTCCTATTGGTTATTTTTCTTGTCGTCAATAATAATGGTTTCCTCTTTATTCGTTGAAGCTGGTCCTGCATCTGCTGGATGGACAATATATCCACCATTAAGTGCATTACCGCAGGCTATTCCTGGTTCAGGAATGGGTATGACGTTGTGGTTGGTTTCTATGGCAATTTTCATTGCATCTTCGTTAATGGGATCTTTGAATTACATTGTTACTGTAATCAATTTGAGAACTAAAGGGATGTCAATGACGAGACTACCTTTAACTATTTGGGCATTTTTTGTAACTGCTATTATAGGAGTTATTTCATTCCCAGTACTTTTATCAGCTGCACTGTTGTTGATTTTTGATCGTTCGTTTGGTACTTCTTTTTTCCTTTCAGATATTTATATCGCTGGAGAAGTGTTGCATTATCAAGGTGGTTCTCCTGTTTTATTTGAGCATTTATTTTGGTTCTTAGGTCATCCGGAGGTTTACATCATTTTATTACCTGCTTTAGGGATTACCTCTGAGGTTATTGCTACAAATTCACGTAAACCAATCTTTGGATATAGAGCGATGATCATGTCTATTTTGGCTATCGCATTTTTATCTACTATTGTTTGGGGTCACCATATGTTTATCTCAGGTATGAATCCATTCTTAGGGTCAGTATTTACATTTACTACACTATTGATTGCAATTCCATCTGCTGTAAAAGCTTTTAATTATATTACGACTCTCTGGAAAGGTAATTTACAATTGAATCCAGCAATGTTGTTTTCTATAGGGTTAGTTTCTACTTTTATCACTGGAGGATTAACTGGAATCATCTTAGGAGATAGTACGTTAGACATCAACGTACACGATACATATTTTGTTGTAGCGCACTTCCACTTAGTAATGGGTATATCTGCTCTTTATGGGATGTTTGCGGGTATTTACCATTGGTTTCCAAAAATGTTTGGGAGAATGTTAAATAAAAATTTAGGATATGTGCACTTTTGGGTTACTGCAATTTGCGCATACGGTGTGTTCTTTCCAATGCATTTTATTGGATTAGCTGGATTACCAAGACGTTATTACACAAACACGAATTTCCCTTTATTTGATGATTTACAAAATGTAAATGTGCTTATTACTACTTTCGCGTTAATAGGTGGTGCTTTTCAATTGGTATTTTTGTATAACTTTTTTAGTAGTATTTTCTACGGGAAGAGAACAGTTCAAAACCCATGGAAATCGAATACACTGGAATGGACTGCTCCAGTAGAGCATATACATGGTAACTGGCCAGGTGAAATTCCGGAAGTACATAGATGGCCTTACGATTATAGTAAACCAGGTCATGATGAAGATTTTGTACCTCAAAATGTGCCTATGAAACAAGGTGAGGAAGTTTTACATCACTAAAATTTTATGATATTTGAAATGCCTTTCTATATGAAAGGCATTTTTTTTTACTTCTAACTTTGTACTATCTTTGTTGTATGAATGAAAATTTAGATCCAACGACCAATGGTTATAATTCAGAAGAATTTGACCTTGAAAAGAAATTAAGACCTTTATCTTTTGATGATTTTGCAGGTCAAGATCAAGTATTAGAAAATCTTAAAGTTTTTGTAGAAGCAGCCAACCAAAGAAACGAAGCTTTGGACCATACTCTTTTCCACGGCCCTCCCGGTTTAGGTAAAACTACATTGGCTAATATATTAGCCAATGAATTGCAAGTTGGGATAAAGATTACCTCTGGACCTGTGTTAGATAAGCCTGGTGATTTAGCGGGTTTACTGACTAATCTAGAGGAAAGAGATGTTTTGTTTATTGATGAAATTCATCGTTTGAGTCCCATTGTTGAAGAATATTTATATTCTGCCATGGAAGATTTCAAGATCGACATCATGATAGAATCGGGGCCAAATGCAAGAACGGTGCAAATTAATTTGAATCCATTTACTTTGATAGGTGCCACTACGCGCTCGGGTCTTTTGACAGCTCCTATGAGAGCCCGTTTTGGGATATCTTCGAGATTACAGTATTATACTACTGAATTATTAACTTCTATAGTGGAACGTAGTGCCTCGATTTTAAAAATGCCTATTTCTCTTGATGCTGCGATCGAGATTGCAGGAAGGAGTAGGGGGACGCCGCGTATTGCCAACGCACTATTGCGTAGAGTACGTGATTTTGCACAAATAAAGGGAAATGGAACTATTGATGTAGAAATTGCTCGTTATGCCTTAAAAGCGCTAAATGTTGATGCGCATGGGCTCGATGAAATGGATAATAAAATTTTAAATACCATTATCGATAAGTTTAAAGGTGGTCCTGTAGGATTGTCTACATTAGCTACTGCAGTTTCAGAAAGTAGTGAAACTATTGAAGAAGTCTATGAACCTTTTTTAATACAAGAAGGTTTTATTATGAGAACACCAAGGGGTAGGGAAGTAACAGATAAGGCATATAAACATTTAGGTAAAATAAGAGCCAACATTCAAGGGGGCTTATTTTAGTTTTTGGAGCTCTTTCCTGCTGTCCGCTTTATCTTTACTTGCTTAAAGAAAGCAAGTAAAGGATGCCGCTATCATCAGGGCTAGTAGAACACTATTATACAATCAATTATTAATTCTAAAGCACAATATACTCATTTTATTAAATCAGAGGCTAAGCGTCTCGGATTTCTTTCATGCGGTATTTCGAAAGCAGGTTTTTTAGAACAAGAAGCACCTAGATTAGAACGATGGCTTAAGAGCAACCAAAATGGGCAAATGTCCTACATGGAAAATAATTTTGACAAACGGCTAAATCCGACATTGCTAGTTGAGGATGCTAAAAGTGTCGTTTCCTTACTTTTAAATTACTATCCAGAAAATTTGCAAGAATCAGATTCGTATCAAATTTCAAAGTATGCGTATGGGTTTGATTACCATTTTGTAATAAAAGAAAAATTGAAAGAATTTCTTTTTTCAATTCAATCAAGTATTGGCGCAGTTTCTGGACGCGCTTTTGTCGATTCAGCACCCGTTCTTGATAAAGCTTGGGCGGCAAAAAGCGGCTTAGGATGGATTGGAAAAAATAGTAATTTATTGACCCAAAAAGTGGGTTCTTTTTATTTTATAGCCGAATTAATTATCGACTTAGAATTAGATTATGACTATGCGGTTACAGATCATTGTGGCAGTTGTACTGCATGTATTGATTCGTGTCCTACTGAGGCCATTGTTGCACCTTATGTTGTAGATGGTAGTAAATGCATTTCTTATTTCACAATTGAACTTAAAGAAAATATACCAGAGTCGATGAAAGGAAAATTTGGCGATTGGATCTTTGGATGTGATATTTGCCAAGACGTGTGCCCTTGGAATAAATTCTCAAAGCCGCACAAGGAGCCTTTATTTGAATCGAATCCTCAGTTGTTAAATTATAGTAAGAAAGACTGGGATGAAATTACCGAAGAAACCTTTAAGGTGGTTTTTAAAGACTCTCCGTTAAAGCGAGCCAAATTTAACGGCATTAAAAGAAATATAGATTTTATAAACTGATTTTTAGACGATAATTTCTACATCCTTGGTTTGTAAAGATGATTCTCGAATTAGTACATTCGTTTCTAATTCAATGGTACGAGGTGTAAAGGGCAAATCATTTTTTCTACAATTCATTTCTTCTAACAAAAGGTTGAATGATGCAATCCCCATTTCGTTACTTGGCTGATCAACTGTGCTCAATTTTGGGGTAAGTACTTGAGACATGAACCAATTACTAAAGCCGATAATTTTAACCTGCTGAGGAACTTTTATGTTATTATCGTTAAAATAAGATAAAACACCTACAGCAACTAAATCTGTAATAGCAAATATCCCATCAATATCAGGGTGTTCCTCCATTACTTGTTTCGCAAACTTGATACCCTCTTCAAAAGTTACATTTTCACAAGTATAGACTAATTTTGAATCAAAGGGGATGTCGTTTTTTTCTAACGCTTTTTTATAACCTATGTAACGGTCTATTGCATTTTGAGGATTGAGTGGCCCACGAAAATGAGCAATTTTTTTACAGCCATTATCAATCAAATGTTGGACTGCATTAAAAGCTGCTTTTTGATCATCAATAATAACTTTAGAACATTTTGAAAGTTTAGATATTTTATCAAACATAACAAATGGGATCTTCCTATTAATGATTTCTTTTATATGTTCATCATTATTTGATTCATTAGAAAGTGAAATAAGGATGCCGTCAACTCTTTTGTTAATTAGCAATTCTACTTGTTTTTTCTCTAATTCAAGAGACTCATTTGATTGCAATATGATAACGAGATATCCATTTTTTTCAGCTTCATCAATTATTGCATTAATAATATTAGAAAAGAAATGGTGCATCACTTCTGGAATAATTAATCCAATAGTTTTTGATTCTTTTGTTCTTAAGTTTACAGCAAAACTATTAGGAGTGTAATGTAATTTTTGAGCGAGATCAATGACTGCTTTCTTAGTTTTTTCACTAACATCAGGGTAGTTCTTTAATGCTTTTGATACCGTAGTAATAGAAATACCTAGTTTTGTTGCAATTTCTTTAAGAGTGATGTCTTTCATGAACTAATTTTCTAATAGTTTAAGTTTAAAAAATATTTTTGCTGTTGAACTATTTTCTTTCCAAAAGGATAAAATAAGATTCTACTTATTTTAAATGTAAATCTAGGAATAAATTTCTTTACCAAGATATTCATTTTTATCTTAATAGGATGTTATTTTAAATATTTAACTAATTAAATTGAATAGTTAAATAGTGATAATTGGGTAAATACAACTTTCATATAACCGACTTTTTTATTCGGAATTACGCCGATTCTCTTTCTACTATCGTAGTTTCTAGTACTATTGATTGAAATTCTACTGGTTTGTTTTTCTTTTTCAAATCAATTTCGTCAAATAATATAGCAGCCGCTTTTTTTCCAATTTCAAATCCGGGTTGATCAATAGTGGTGAGTTTTGGGGAAATTATTTCAGACATAAAGGAATTGCAAAATCCAAAAACGGCTATTTGTTCTGGCATTTTTATATTAATGTCATTGAAATATTTGATGATTCCTACAGCGACTAGGTCGGTGATAGCAAAAATCGCTTCAACATCAGGATGCTCTATTAGGATTTTTTTTGCGTTTTCATATCCATCTTCAAAATCAGTGTTGTTATCACACAAATAAACTAAGGAAGAATCGTAAACAATATTGTTGTCTTCCAGCGCTTTTTTATATCCTAAAAAACGATCTATTGAATTTTGCGGCATATAGGCTCCTCTAAAGTGGGCTATTTTTCGATGACCTTTTTTTATAAGATAATTCACTGCGTCATAGGCAGCCTTTCGATCATTGATAGCTACTTTTGAACAGTTTACTAATTTTGCTATTTTATCAAAAAGAACGAGAGGTGTTTTATGATTAATAATATTTTTAATATGTTTAAAATCTCCGGTTTCATTAGAAAGTGACATAATAATCCCATCTACTCTTTTGTTTAAAAGAAGTTCTATTTGCTTTTTTTCAATTTCTAATTTCTCATTAGAACGCAATATAATGACTTGGTATTCTCTTTTTTCGGCTTCTTCCAATACGCCTTTAAAAACCTTGGAAAAAAAATTGTAATCAACCGTAGGGACAATCACACCAATTGTTTTTGATTCTTTAGTTCTTAAATTTACAGCAAAACTATTGGGAGTATAATTTAGTTTTATCGCTAAGTCTACAATCTTTTTTTTCGTTTTTGCACTTACATCTGGATAATTCTTCAAGGCTTTAGAAACTGTAGTAATAGACACTCCTAATTGAGTAGCAATTTGTTTGAGGGTAGCTTCTTTCATGAATTGATTTCCAGATTATATAGAATTAAAAAACTGTTTATTTGAAAACAAACTTACAATTAATTTATTGTAATAAAGCTTTCAAACAAACAGTCATTCTACTAAAAGGAATTTTGACGGTCTACTTTAACTATTGTAATGAAAATCTAATTAATCGACACTGATAATAATAGCTTGATAAGGTTTCAGTGTATTTGTTCTAACCTTCTGATAGTTGCCGTAGTTGTCTAAGAGAACTTTGTGCTTCCCATAATTAAAATCTAGCTGATATGGGGCTGTTTTATCTGTAAAGTTTAATAAGACCAAAACTTTTTCCCCATTTAGTTCTCTTGTGTAAGCGTAGATGTTAGGATTGTTTTCATCTAAAACTGTATATTGGCCATAAATAAGAGCGGCTGTTTCTTTGCGGATTTCTACTAATTGTCTAAAATAATTTAACACGGATTCCGGATCCTTTTCTTGTGCTTCTACATTCAAGGTTTTAAAGTTTTGATTGACTTTAAGCCATGGTTTTCCCGATGTGAAACCTGCGTTTTTAGTAGTATCCCATTGAAAAGGAGTTCTGCCGTTTTCTCTTGATGTTTGCTTTTGTCCTTCTATAAAGGCTTTTAGGTCCCCATTTTTAAGTTTTAATCCAGCATATTTGTTTCTAGTATCCACATCTTGATAATCTTCAATTGAATCAAAGCGAATATTAACCATGCCTAATTCATCTCCTTGATAATAAAACGGAGTTCCCCTCATTGTTAGGATAAAGGTAGAAAGCATTTTGGATGAAAGTGCTCTAAATTGTGGGCTGTCATTCCCAAACTTGCTTACCATTCTTGGTTGATCGTGATTGGCGAGAAATATAGCTAACCATCCTTTGTCTTTAAATTCCGCATCGTATCTAGAAAATATTTTTTTGTATTTAACCAGTCCAAAATCAAGGACGTGTTTCCCTATGTCAACACTTTCGAAATGATAAGCAATATCCAGCTCTTTTCTGTCTGGATCTACAAATTGTAGCGCGTCTATAGGTGAACTTCCAGCACCTTCTGCCACGGTCACAATATTGTATTTACTGAAAACTTTTTTATTCATTTCTTGTAAATACTCATGCAAATGTGGACCTACACCATAATATTTTATGATGTCTTTTTCATACCCTTTTGGTAATTCTGGCCAAGTGGTGTCTTTTGATGCGAATTGAAAAGCATCCATTCGAAATCCATCAATTCCTTTATCTAACCAAAAACGCATGATGTCATAAACTTCATCACGTAGTTTAGGGTTTTCCCAGTTTAGATCAGGTTGTTTTTGAGAGAAATAGTGCAAATAATACGAATTGGTTTGTGCGTCGTATTTCCAAGCTTCGCTATTTACATCAAAGAAACTCCATCTGTAGGGAGGTTTTCCTTTTTCAGCAGGCCACCAGTGGTAGTAGTCTCTATATGGATTGTCTCTAGAACTTCTAGATTGTTTAAACCAATCATGTTCATCACTACTGTGGTTAACTACTAAATCCATGATCAGTTTGATTTTTCGTTTGTGCATTTCTTGAAGTAAAACATCAAAATCTTCCATGGTTCCAAAATCCTTCATGATTTCACGATAGTTACTAATATCGTATCCATTATCATCATTTGGAGAAGTGTAAATTGGATTTAACCATACAGCATCTATCCCAAGGCTTTTTATATAGTCGAGTTTTGATATTATTCCCTTTAAATCGCCCACGCCATCGCCATCACTATCCTTAAAACTTCTGGGGTATATTTGGTAAACAACAGCTTGTTTCCACCATTTGGCATCTTTAACTGGGATTATTAAATTTTTATCATTTTGAGCGTTTATAGTCATGCTTAAAAATAATAGGGTTAGTATAAAAACAGATATAGGTTTCATAAGTACTTATATTGGATTCATGAATTTAGTTATTTTTGAATATGAAATTTTGGGATTTGCCCCTTCTTTTTCTGCAACAAGTGCCCCTAAAGCGCAAGCGAAGTCAATAGCTTTTTGTGGGTCGTCATGTCTTATTAATTCACTTATTAATCCTGCTAAAAACGAATCTCCAGCTCCCACAGTATCGGATACGGTTATTTCATATCCACTATTGTAATAAAAAGTTCCATCATAATATAAAATAGCGCCATGGTTTCCTAGTGTTACGCAAATGCGATTGGTATTAGTCGATTCAGCTAGGAAAAGGATATTTTGTTTTAAGGAATGAAAGGGTGAATTAAGAAATTTACTTATTTCATATAACTCCTCATCATTAAACTTTATAAAATCAGATTGCATCATCAAATTGACAAGGATTTTTTTCTTGTAGAATGGTGCTCGAAGATTAACGTCAAATACTTTGTACTTTGCATACCCTATTAATTCAACTAATGTTTCAAAGGATTTAGCGTCTCTACATACTAGACTCCCGTAAATGAATGCGTCCGCTTTTTTTACAGTATTTTCAATTTCTGGATTGCATTCTATTTTATCCCAAGCTACGGGGTAGTTAATGGTATAAGAGGCAGAACCTTTATCATTTAAGTGGACAATAACTTCACCTGTTTTGTAAACAGAGTCTACTTGTATATGCGTAGTTTTTACTTTGTTTTTCTTTATAAAAGCTAGAAGTTCTTTTCCTATATCGTCATTCCCAATTCGGCTAACTATATGTGCATTAATGCCTAATGAAGATAGTCGTAAAGCAACATTTAGAGGCGCTCCTCCAATTTTTTTATGAGTTGGAAAGACATCATATAGCACTTCTCCAAAACATACTACATTTGGTTCTTGTAAATTATTTTTCATTGCTAAGCATTTTATGTTCTAATTCTTCAAGAGATAGTCCCTTAGTTTCAGGCATCATAAACAATACAAAGGCTAATTGCAATACCATCATAAAGGCGAAGAAGGCGAAAATTGGCCACGGATTTTCTTTAAATAAATCAATTACTACAGGACCTGCCAAAGTGATTAAAGCAGCAAAAATCCAAT
Source organism: uncultured Flavobacterium sp. (assembly GCA_963924965.1). GTDB lineage: Bacteria > Bacteroidota > Bacteroidia > Flavobacteriales > Flavobacteriaceae > Flavobacterium. The sequence goes on along the minus strand of CAWURM010000039.1, from coordinate 42,292 downwards.
GTATCCCCGTACCAAAAGATTGTCCGTTAGCTCTCACATTATTTGGAAATATTTCAGAAATGAAAACCCAAATAACCGCTCCTTGGCCAATAGCATGAGAAGCTATAAAAACAAGAATTGATACCATTAAAACGATTGGTCCAAGATTGTTGAGAAAAGCCAAAGCGACCATTCCTAAACTTAGAATATAACCAATAGAGCCAATAATCATTAATTGTTTTCTTCCCAAAACATCAATTAATCGCATACCCGCAAGGGTGAAAATTAGGTTTGTAACCCCTATTAAAATAGAATTCATTAAAGATTCCTTAGAGCCTAATCCAGCCATTTCTAAAATCTCAGGAGCATAATATAAAATAAAGTTGATACCAGATAATTGATTGAAAAAGGCCAATAAAAAAGCTAAGATTATGGGTAGTTTATATTTGTAAGAAAAGATAGATTCTTTAAAAGTGGCGTCTTCTACAAGGTCTTTTTTAATTTCGTTAAAATTGTCAGCAGCGTCCTCTTTGCTGTAGATCATTTCTAATACTTTCATGGCTGTAGCATCATCTCTTTTTTTCAGGATTAACCAGCGGGGACTGTCTGGAATTTGAGTCACAATTATACTGTAAACTAATGCCGGTACAGCAACAATTCCTATCATCCAGCGCCAATCATTCACTCCTCCAAATCCTTCAAATAAATAATTGGAGAAAAAAGCAATCAAAATTCCAAAAACAATATTAAATTGAAAAAGGGTCCCTAATTTACCTCTATTTTCAGGAGTTGAAATTTCCGAAATATAAATGGGTGCAGCAACAGACGAAGCTCCTACACCAATACCGCCAATGAATCTAAAAAAGGAGAAGATGTATGGATTTGGTGCTAATGCTGAACCTATTGCCGAAACTAAGAATAGGATTCCAATCCAGAATAGTGTTTTTTTACGTCCCCATTTGTCGCAGGGTATTCCTCCTAACAAGGATCCCAAAACCGTTCCCCACAATGCCATTGACATAATGAAAATTCCGTGAAATAAGGGGGTGGTATGCCATAATTCTTTAATTGGCAAGTTGGCCCCCGATATGACTACGGTGTCAAATCCAAATAAAAATCCCGCTACCGCTACGGTGAGAGACCAGTTTCTAACTTTATTCATTGGTTTATTATTGGTTTAAATTTTAGTTTTTTTTTGTTTATTTTTTATTCCAAATGCTTTCTATATAATTGATTTGGAAATCCTTTATATCTTGATTTTCCTTAGATGTTATCGTTAATTTTGTGTACGATTTAGTAGGGAAAATTTGTTCTGTAAAACAGTATACTCCGCCATTTAGAAAAATTTCAATCGATGACCAGTCCAAAATAATTTGAAAATCAATAGTGTTGGAAACGATATGAGGGACAGATGTTTGATGAATTTGTTGGCCAAAACTTTTTTCAAAATTAACTATACCGGAATGCCGTCTATCAACAGAAAACGATTTTTGTTTGGCATTATATTCAATTGTTAAAGAATCTTTTGATTCATTTGAAAACACCAAACTTAAATCCTTTGTCTCTGCTTTAAATTTAATTTCCGATTGATTTAAATTGGTGTAATTGATCTCTTGTCTTTGATTTGCTTTTAAAGCCATTATTGGATTCGAGTACTCCAACTTTAATTGGCTTTCTAACTGTTTTATTGGTGTGCTTTTTAAAACATAATTGGTGTTAATTTTTTCAAGTGAAAGTGTTCTTGGTAAGGTCATGGCGCTTCGCCAATTTTTAGTTGGCGTATCTCTTGCATAACTCCAGTTACTCATCCAGCCAATAAAAATTCGTTGGTCATCAGGCGAATTGTTATAGGTGACGCCGGCATAATTATCAGCTCCATTATCCACCCATTTGATGTCTTTTTGATCAGTTGTAAAATGGGTTCCGTCATAATCGCCAATGAAATATTGTGTTCCTGAACCACCTTTTGGTGCACCAGGATTGATGCTGATAAGCAACACCCATTTTTCTTCATTAGAATTGCCTACTTTCAATTTAAAGAGATCAGGACATTCCCATACACCGCCATGAGCTCCTTTGTTTTTACCAAACTCACTTTGATATTTCCAGTCAATTAGGTTTTTTGAAGTATAAAATTGAGCATGATCTCCCGCCACTAAAACTAAATTCCAAAGATTGGTTTGCTCATTCCAAAAAACTTTTGGGTCTCTAAAATCTTTTTGGGCGCTATTTTTTATAATTGGATTTCCATCGTATTTGATCCAAGTATCTCCTTCGTCTAAACTATACGCCAATCCTTGTGTTTGAAAATCTGTTCGACCCGCTTTTTCACTTTCCATATTGTGGTACGTAAATATGGCAACCATCGGTGGGTTTTTGACGGTGCCAAGACCAGAAGTGTTGTTAATATCAACAACTGCACTTCCTGAAAAAATTAGGCCAATTTTATCAGGGAATAAAGCTATTTTTTTATGTTCCCAATGAATTAGATCTTTACTTGTTGCGTGTCCCCAATGCATCGGTCCCCAAACGATGTCTTCGGGGTAATATTGATAAAACAAATGGTAAATTCCTTTGTAATATACTAGCCCATTGGGATCATTCATCCATTTTTTCTCTGGGGTAAAATGAATCTGTGGTCGAAAACGTTCTTTAAATAATTGAGTGGAATCAACTCCTATTTTAGAATCAGATTTCACGTATAAAGCGGTGTTTTCTGTTTTTTTTTCGCAAGAACAGAATGATAATACTATAGATAATGTACTAAAAAATAATATTTTATGTAATTTTAGTTTCATTTTATTATGGCTTATGTTTATTTAGCATAAAATTAACATTCATTTTGCATTAAAGCTATTTGAAAAAAATCGATAACGTTTTCGAATTTCCGAAAACGTTATCGGTTTGGCTTTTAGATAAATAAATAGGGTGGGTGACTAATTAATTAGTACGTTTGAGATATAATTAAATTGAAATACTATGATTTTAAACAGAAAGATTTTTTTATTACTGCTCATAGCGGGTCCTGTTATTTTTGGACAAACAAAATCAGATGAATGGCATTTATTTGCTAATTCAAGAGCTAATTATTATGGTGTAGCCATGGCTAATGGTCAAATAGGAATTGTAACGGATGATACTCCTTTAAAAACAAAGGAAATTATTTTAAACGGGGTATATGAAGGTAGTCCTGAAAACGGGATAAGTAGGATTGTTCGTGGGATTGAATTCCTAAACCTCCATTTATCAGTTAATGGTCAAGAAATAAAATCGGATAATATTGATAATTGGAGTCAGGTTGTGGCTATGAATGAAGGGATGAGCACCACCTCATTTACTTTTAAGGATTTGGCTGCTGTAGATTATACGATTTTGGCTAACAGAGCAATTCCCTATTCAGCGATGGCTATCGTTGAAATTACGCCTAAAAAAGATATTGAAATAGTGGCGAATAATTATATGATTGTTCCTGACGAATTGAAAGAAGCTAAAAGTCAATTCCGAGTTTTAAAAGACAATCAATATTTGATGCCTGTTTTTGGTACTACTGCTAAAACATTATTTGGTAAATATACCGTTTCTGCATCGACAACATTTTTATTTGATGGGCAAAATGAAACCTTGAAGCAAACAGGAAATGAAGTTGGTTTTTCAAAAAAACTTTTGAAAGGTAAAAAATATCGATTTGCAATTGCGGGTGGAATTTGTACTTCTAAGGATTTTACAGATCCATTAAATGAATCCGAAAGACAGCCTATCTATGCATTACAGGAAGGAATTGATAAACTTTTGGATAAGCATAAAAAAGCTTGGGCGGAATTATGGAGAACGGGTGACATACAAATTGAAGGTGATCTCGACGCGCAGCAACGCGTTCGTTTTGCTTTGTATAATTTATATTCCTTTATTCGTCCAGAAACAAGACAAAGTATTGCGCCAATGGGATTATCATCTCAAGGGTATAATGGACATATTTTTTGGGATTCTGAATTATGGATGTATCCAACCCTCTTAGCATTGCAACCAGATATGGCAAAATCATGTTTGGATTATCGTTCAGATCGCTTACAAAAAGCCAAGCAGAAAGCAACCGTTTATGGGTATAAGGGAGCAATGTTTCCATGGGAATCAGATGATACTGGTGAAGAAGCCACTCCAACATGGGCGTTAACGGGTATTTTTGAACAGCACATTACTGCTGATGTTTCGATCGCGTTTTGGAATTACTATACCTACACACAAGATAAATCGTGGTTAAAAAAAGAATGGAGTGTTTTAAAAGAAACTGCTGATTTTTGGGTGAGTCGAGTGGTAAAAAATCAAGATGGGAGTTATTCCATTCTAAATGTTGTTGGTGCCGATGAATATGCACAGCACATTGATGATAATGCTTTCACTAATGCATCTGCAATCGAATCTTTAAAAAACACAATCAAAGCGGCTACAATTCTTGGAGAACCAATTGATGCCAGATGGGTCGATGTTTCTGATCATCTAGTAATTCATGCTAAAAATGGAATTACTCAAAATTATAAAGGATATGATGGGCAAATAATTAAACAAGCCGATGTGAATTTATTGGCCTACCCGTTACATGTTATTACAGATAAAAAACAAATTGAAAAAGATTTGGAATATTATGCCGCTAAAATTGATCCTAAAGATGGGCCAGCCATGGCTTCGGGAGTATTATCTGTTTTATATGCTCGTTTAGGAAATAGAGAAAAAGCGTACAGTTATTTTGTAAAATCATACTTACCAAATAGCCGTCCTCCATTTGGCGTATTTTCGGAATCTGCTAATAGTAATAATCCCTATTTCGCGACAGGCGCTGGTGCGATGCTTCAGGCTGTTATTTATGGTTTTGGCGGAGTGGAACAAACAGATGAAGGATTAAAATACAATAAAGGGCTCCTGCCAAAGCAATGGAAATCTTTAAAAATAATAGGCCTTGGTGTCGAAAATAAGACCATAGAAATAAACTAATATTTTATTGCATCGCGGTTTTACTAAAAGTCACAAAACTCTCTTTTTTTAGTTAGAAAAAGAGAGTTTTGTGACTTTTTTTTATCTTTTTTTTTGAATTTGAAGGATTTTGTTTCTTTTGATTTTATTTTTCAAATAATAAAAAAAAATCATGGAAATGTAAATAAACCGTTTTTGAATAAATATCAAAAAAATCTACAAAAGGATGACTAATCTTCAACGTTTTCGAAATCCAGTTGTTTTTTTTAACAAAAACGCAATGATTTTCCCTATAATTACTTAAAATAACCGTACTATTAATAATTAAAAGTATTTTTTTTTATATTTTATATAATTTTTACATTAATTTTTTAAACTATTAATTTAAAATCGAAAACGTTTTCGGCTTAACGAAAACGTTATAGTTTCAAGGTTTCTTAAAATTTTCATAATTTTTGTCTAAGTTTGGTTTTGAATTTAAACAAAACCATTTAAACAATTTATTAACCAACTTATTTATTACGTATGAAAAATAGTCTAATCAAAGGCTTGATGGTGTTTCTAACGGTACTATGTACAAGTTTGACGTATTCGCAAGATGTGTCCGGTACGGTATCTGACGCTAGCGGTCCGCTTCCAGGGGCTTCGATATTAGTTAAAGGAACAACAAATGGAGCACAAACAGATCTTGATGGAAAGTTTACTATCAGAAATGTTGGAGCAAATGCAGTTTTAGTTTTCAGTTACATTGGTCTTAAAGCTCAAGAAGTAAATGTAGCAGGAAAAACTTCAGTTAAAGTAATCTTAAAAGAAGATTCGGCTGAATTAAATGAGGTGATTGTTGTAGGTTACGGAACAGTTAAAAAGAAAGATGCTACTGGTGCAGTTGACCAGATTGGTGCAAAAGACTTTGATAATGTAGCTTCTCCTTCGCCAGCACAATTATTAAGAGGTAAAGTAGCGGGTGTACAAGTAACACAATCAAGTGGGGAACCAGGAGCTGGAGTTGCGATTAGAGTTCGTGGAAATACATCTATTCGTTCAGGAAATGGACCGCTTATCGTTATTGATGGTGTGCCATTAGATGGAGGAAATGTTTCTGGAGGTGGTGATAATTTATTAGGAGCTTCTTCTGCAAGAAACCCTTTGAATTTCGTTAACCAAAATGATATCGAAAGTATCTCTGTTTTGAAAGATGCTTCTTCTACAGCAATCTACGGTTCTCGTGGAGCTAACGGAGTTATCGTTATTACAACTAAAAAAGGAAAGTCTAAAGAACCACAATTAGCATACAATAGTTCTGTACAATTCAGTAAAATGTCTGGAAATTTTGACGTTATGAGTGCTGAGCAGTTTGTTGCTGCAGGTGGTGATGATAAAGGTTCTAGAGGGTACAACTGGAAAGATGCAGTAATGCAAAAAGGTTTCTCTATGAATCATGATTTGTCTTTCACAAAATCTACTGAGAATTCTAATACTAGAATTTCATTAAGTGCATCAAATACAGATGGTATTGTAAAAAACACAGGTTTAGATAAATATACAGCTACTGTTTACAACTCAAATGACTTCTTTGGTGGAGCATTGAAAGTAGAAGAAAGAATTATGTATGCTTCATTAAAAGATCAAACTACGATCTTGTCTAATGATGCAGGGTATATTGGAAACATCATTGGTACTGCTTTGTACTGGAATCCAACAATTCCAATCTATAACGCAAATGGTACTTATAATGTAGTAAGTAATACGTATTTGAATCCAGTTCAATTATTAGATTCTTATAAAGATTTTACTAATACTAATAAATTCTTAGGAAGTATCAATACTACTTGGAAAATCAACAGTAAATTGAAATACCAGTTCTTATTTGGTATCGAAAGTTCAACTTCTAGTAGAAAAAGCCAATTGTTACCAACTATGGATATTCAAAACGTTGCGCAAGCTTCAGTTCCAGGATCTTCAGAAGTTAAACGCGGTCAAGCTTCTATTAATGCACAAAACAAATTCAACAAAACGTTTGAGCATACTTTAAGTTATAACAACGACTTTAGCGACAACTTTAATTTAGACGCATTAGTTGGTTATTCTTACTATGACTACACTGCTGATGGAAGTTTTTCATTAGGTAAAGGGTATGATTTAGCTCAAACTAACTTAATTGACAATATTGAAGGTGGTCTTCAAAATGAATTTAGAGTTTTCTCTTATAGAAACAGATCAGAATTACAGTCTTATTTTGCAAGGGTAAATGCTACTTTGTACAATAAATTAATTCTTACAGCTACTTTACGTTCTGATGGTTCTACAAAATTAGGGGTAAACAACAAATACGATTATTTCCCATCTGTAGGTCTTGCTTACAAATTAGTTGATAACAAAGATGGAATTGTAAATAGTTTCAAAGTGAGAGGTAACTTTGGTAAAACAGGTAACCAAGAATTTGCTCCAAACTCTGCAATTTCTAGAGGTGCTTATGGTTTAAACGGAAGTTTAAATGTTGATAGTAATGCTAATGCTGATTTGAAATGGGAAACTACTAAGTCTTACGGAGTAGGTGCTGATTTTGAATTGTTCAATAACAAGTTAACAGGTTCTGTTGATTATTTCCAAAAGGATACTAAGGATTTAATTTTCCCAGTTCCTGCTGCTGCAACTCAACCAGGTCCACCATCTCCACGTTTCAAAAATTTACCAGGGAACTTAATCAACAAAGGGTTTGAGATTTCATTAAATTATAAAGTAATGGAGACAGAAGACTTCACATGGGATCTTTCAGGAAATGCATCATTCTTGAGTAACAAGATGACTAATTTTGCTGGATTTATCTCTACAGGAGGAATCAATGGTCAAGGTTTATCAGGAGCATATGCTCAAGTGGTTACTAATGACAAACCAATCTATTCTTACTACATGTATGAGTGGAGAGGATATGATGCTAGTGGAAATTCTATCTATGCAGATGCAGTAGGTAACGATACTGGTCTAGGTACAGCTGCTAAATCTGTATTAGACAAACAACCATTACCTAAAATCAATGTTGGTTTCAACACAAACTTTACTTACAAGAATTTTGACTTAGGAGCTTCATTCTATGGTGCTTTTGGACATTACATCTACAACAATACAACGAATGCTTATTTCTTTAAAGGAGCTTTCTTAGGTGGTAGAAACGTAACTCAAGAAGCTGCTACTTCTCCTCAAGCGCAAGGAGATCCAAACTCACCTTCTACTAAATACTTAGAAAAAGGAGATTTCTTAAGAATGGGTAACTTGACTTTTGGATATACAGTTAAAGGAGCTATTTTGGATAAATTTAAAATGTCTACAGCTAGATTATATGTAAATGCTTCTAATTTATTTGTAATCACTGGTTATTCAGGAACAGATCCTGAGGTAGATACTGATAAATCATTGAACGGTGTTCCTTCAGCTGGAATGGAGTACCTATCTTATCCAAGAGATAAAAGTGTATCTGTAGGTCTTAACGTAACATTTTAATTAAAAAACGATGAAAAGAATTAATATTATAAAAAGCATCTTATTAACTAGTACCATTGTATTAGGGGTAAGTTGTACCAATCTAGATGAAGAGGTATTAGATGGTGTTGTTATCTCTAATACTGGTGGAGGGACCGTAAATTCTGCTTCACTTTTAACTAGTGCTTATGAAGGTTTAAGAGGATTCCAAACACAAGGACAAATGTTCGCTTTGGATGAAATGGCTGGAGATGCATTAGTTGGACCAACTCGTGGTGGTGACTGGGATGATAATGCAACTTGGAGACAAATTCACGTGCATACTTGGGCACCTGATCATAATGAGGTAAGAAATGCTTGGAATGCTTTATTGTCTCAAGTATACAACTGTAATCTAGTAATTGAAAATGGCTCTGGAGCTGAGGTAACTCAAGCTCGTTTTTTAAGAGCATTCTATTACTATAACGTAATCGATTTATTTGGACAAGTTCCTTACAGAGAGGCAGGATCTGCTTTAACTGATGATCCTAAAGTGTGGTCAAGAACTGAGGCTACGGGGTTTGTAATTAGTGAATTAGAAGCAATTGTGGGTTCATTGCCTGCAAGAACAGCTGGTGATGCAAGTACTGCAAATAAAGACGCGGCTCACTTTTTATTAGCTAAATTGTATTTGAATAAAGGAGTTTTTGAAGCGGCTGATGCTGCTGGTCCTTATACATTTGCTGCTGCTGATATGACAAAAGTAGTTACTAACGTAAATGCAATAAATAGTTCATTATCAACTGATTACTGGGATAACTTTAAACCAGCGAACAACACATCACCAGAGATTTTGTTTTCATCGAAAAACGTTCGTGGTGGTGCAGGTGGAGGAATTCAGTACCAATGGAGAATGGGTATGCATTACAACCAAACTCCTGATGGATGGAATGGTTTTGCTATCGTAGCTGAGTACTATAACAATTACAATCCAAATGACAGACGTATCAAAAATGCAGATTCTCAAATTATTTCTGATTTTGGAAATAACGTAGGGATGCAAATTGGTCAAATGTACAAGCCAGGTGGAACAGTTGCTTTAAAAGATAGAAATGGTAACCCATTGTTCTATACGTCAGCTGTAACGTTAATCACTAGTGGTGCTACACTTGAAACTGCAGGAATTAGAATGCAAAAATACATTCCGGATGCTGCCAACCTTGGTACACCTGATAATGATTTTGTATTCATGAGATATTCTGATGCATTAATGATGAAAGCAGAAGCTATCGCTAGAGGTGGTGCAGGAACAAATGATGTTGCTAAATTGACTGCTTTAGTTTCTAGATCTGGTCAAGTGGGTACTTTCCCAACTACATTAGATGGAATATACAAAGAAAGAGGTAAAGAATTATGGTTAGAAGGATGGAGAAGAAACGACATGGTTCGTTTTGGAACTTTCTTAGCTGCTAGAGCTTTGAAACCTTATGTGTCGGATAAAAGATACGTTTTGTATCCAATTCCAGCAGATGCATTATTCAATGCGAATTTAAAACAAAATCCTGGTTACTAGGTTTTTAAAAATATTTTTATGTTTTGAGTTAGTTTTAAAGAGGGCAATCACATTGCCCTCTTTATTTTTTTAATTTTAACGCTATTCTTTCTTTTATTTACTGAATAATCTATAAATTAGGCCATTATTTTTTATTAAAATTTCTCATCCAAATACTACATACTATATGTTTAATCGTTCTGTTTTATTTTCGATTTTTATTCTTCTATTTGTCAATTGTTCTAAAGAAAATGCCGAAAATGAAAATGCGCTGTTTTCCAAATTAGAGACTTCTGAAACGGGTATTAATTTTATTAACGAAGTGAAGAACGGGGAAGATATGAATATATTCAAGTACCGCAACTTCTATAACGGTGGTGGTGTCGCCATAGGTGATATTAACAATGACGGGCTTGCTGATGTCTATTTTACTTCAAATCTTGGAACTAATAAATTATATCTAAATAAAGGAAATTTTCAATTTGAAGACGTTTCAAAAAAAGCAGGAGTCGAAGGAACTAAGTCCTGGTCAACTGGTGTTGTAATGGTTGATCTTAATGGCGATGGTTTTTTAGATATTTATGTTTGTAACGCCGGAAACATCAAAGGAGATAATCAAAAAAACGAACTATTTATCAATAACGGCAATGGTACTTTTTCAGAGAAAGCAGAGCAATACAATCTAGCAGATACTGGAATAACGACGCATGCTGCATTTTTTGATTTTGATAAAGATGGGGATTTAGATGTCTATATTCTAAATAACAGTTTTATTCCTGTAAGTAGTCTTAACTATTCTAATAAAAGAGAATTAAGAGATAAAGACTGGGATGTGGCCGATATTCTTAAAGGCGGTGGAGATCGATTACTACGAAATGATAATGGTAAATTTGTTGATGTTAGTAAGGAATCCGGTATTTATGGGAGTCTTATTGGTTTTGGTTTAGGAGTAACTGTAGGTGATGTTAATGGTGATTTATACCCAGATATTTATATTTCTAATGATTTTTACGAAAGAGATTATTTATACATCAATAATAAAAACGGAACATTTACAGAGCAAATTCAAGGATGGGCTTCGCACATTAGTCAGTCCTCTATGGGCGCTGATATGGCTGATGTAAATAATGATGGTAAGGCAGATATTTTTGTTACTGATATGCTTCCTGAAGGGGATGAACGTTTAAAAAGCACAACCAGTTTTGAGAATTATGATCTATATCTTCGAAAACTAAATTTGGACTTTTTCAATCAATACATGGAAAATACCCTCCAAATTAATAACGGAAATAATCAATTTATGGAAGTTGCTAATTATGCAGGAGTTTCAAAAACCGATTGGAGTTGGGGTGCATTAATGTTTGATATGGATAATGACGGTTACAAAGATATTTATGTTTGCAATGGGATTTATCACGATCTAACCAACCAAGATTTTGTTGATTTCTTTGCTAATGAATTCATGCAAAAAATGGTAGTTTCTGGCAAAAAAGAGCAAATAGAAACAATTATTAATAGGATGCCTAGTACACCTATTCCCAATTACGCCTATAAGAACAATAAGAATTTAACTTTTACAAATGAAGCTCAAAACTGGGGTTTAAGTACACCTAGTTTTTCTAATGGGGCTGCGTACGGAGATTTAGACAACGATGGGGATTTAGATTTGATTGTCAATAATGTCAATATGGAAGCTTTTGTTTATAAAAACAATTCAGAGAAAAATAAAAGTAATCACTTTGTAAAAGTAAAATTAAAAGGTGAAAATCTAAATAAATTTGCGGTGGGTAGTGTCGTAGAACTATACTCTGGAAGTGAAATTATACGACAAGAATTAATTCCTTCAAGAGGGTTTCAATCTTCTATAGATTACGTCATGACTTTTGGTATAGGAACTAAAAGAATTGATTCCTTACAAGTAATATGGCCAAATGGCAAATTTCAAACTATTAATAAAGTAGGAAATAATACGACGCTTACTTTAAATATTGCAGACGCTAAGTTGAATTATGTTTCTAAAGCAGATAAAACGAAGCCTTTGTTTACCGAGAAATCATCTAGTTTTATTGCGCATAAAGAAAATGATTATATCGATTTTGATTATGAAGGTTTGATTTCAAAAGAGCTTTCGCAAGAAGGACCGTCATTAGCTGTTGGAGATATTAATGGTGATGGTAATGAAGACCTGTTTATTGGTGGTGCCAAAGGTGCTGCGGGTAAAATCTATTTGAATAAAGGAAACGATAGTTTTTCAATAACGAATCAGGTTGATTTGGATGCCGACACTAACTTTGAAGACACAGCAGCTAGTTTCTTTGATGCTGATGGTGATGGAGATTTAGATTTATTAGTGGGTTCAGGAGGAAATGAAAAAGCAGATCAAGCCAATTATAAAAACCGTTTGTACTTGAATAACGGAAAAGGAGTTTTTGCAAAAAGCAAAACAGTGGTTCCTACTACTAATAATAATGTTTCCGTAATTGCAGCCTATGATTATGATAATGATGGGGATGTGGATGTTTTTATAGGTAGTCGTTCTGTTCCTGGAGTTTACGGTATTAACCCTAAACATTTACTTTTAGAAAATGATGGAAAAGGAAATTTTACGAACAATACTGAAAAAGTAGCCTTCAAACTCAATGAAGTTGGGATGGTAACGGATGCGGTTTGGGAGGATATAGATAATGATTCCAAAAAAGATTTGATCCTTGTTGGAGATTGGATGGCTCCAAGAATATTTAAAAATACAGGTAGAAGGTTAGCTGATTTCAAATCGAATCTTTCAGAATATTCTGGATTTTATAATGCAGTTTCGTGTGTGGATTTAAATAATGATGGAAAAAAAGATTTGATATTTGGAAATAAGGGAACAAATACAAATTACAAAGCGTCCAAAGGAAATCCAATGCGATTGTTTGTAAATGATTTTGATAATAATGGAACTATTGAGCAAATTGCCACTCGTTCTATCGATGGTAAGGATCTACCTTTGAACTTAAAACAAGATGTGACCAAACAAATTCCGATGGTTAAAAAGAAGAATTTGAGTTATGCGGATTATGCTAAAAAAACATTCCAAGAATTATTCGTTAAAGAAGTAGTCGATAACACCATTCAAAAGGAAGCTACAATTCAGGAAAGTGTAATCGCTATTAATAAAGGGAATGGTCAATTTGAAATAAAAGCATTACCAAAAGAAGTACAGTTTTCTTGTGTGAATACTATTTGCACCATGGATATAAATAAGGATGGCGTTTTGGATATTCTTTTAGGGGGAAATCAATATGAGTTCAAACCACAGTTTTCTAGATTGGATTCTAATTACGGAAGTTTACTTTTAGGAAATAAAAACGGAACGTATTCGTGGGTTCCCTATAGTAAATCAGGATTCTTTATGAAAGGAGAAGTGAAGCATTTACAATCAATAAAAAATGCAAACAATTCCGTTTCTGTAATTGCAGTAATTAATGACCATTCACCAAAAATATTTAAAGGCAATGAATAATTTTTTTCGAATAGTACTCTTCTCAATTGTGATGGTAAGTTGTGCTAAAAAACAAGATCATTTATTTGAAAAATTAGCTTCAGACAAAAGTAATATTACCTTCAATAATCAATTAGATCCTTCTAAAAACATTTCAATTCTAGATTACCTTTATTATTACAATGGAGGTGGGGTTGCTCTTGGGGATATAAATAATGATGGGTTAGTAGATATCTATTTTACATCTAATCAAGGAAAGAATAAGTTGTACCTAAATAAGGGCGGGAATAAATTTGAAGATATTTCTGTTAAAGCAGGAATTGAGGGTCAGAGTGATTGGAATGCCGGTACAGTTATGGCGGATGTCAATGGTGATGGTTATCTAGATATCTATGTATGTGCCGTTGTAGGAATTAATGGTTTTGAAGGTCACAATGAATTATTTATTAATAATAAGAACAATACATTCACTGAAAGTGCTGCGGAGTATGGATTAGATCTTGATAATTATAGTTCGTCAGCTGCTTTTTTTGATTACGATTTAGATGGTGATTTGGATATGTATTTATTAAATCATGCGGTCCATTCAGAGCAGTCTTTTGGAAACGCCGATATTAGAAACAAGAGAAGTTACGAATGTGGAGATAAATTATTTCGAAATGACAATGGCAAGTTTGTAGACGTAAGTGAACAAGCAGGAATTTTTGGAGGGGCAAATGGGTACGGGCTTGGACTAGCTGTTTCTGATTTTAATTTAGATGGTTATCCGGATATTTATGTGGGGAATGATTTTCATGAAGATGATTATTATTATTTAAATAATGGAGATGGAACTTTTACTGAAAGTTTAAAAAGTCATTTTGGTCACACGAGTAGATTCTCGATGGGAGTGGATGTGGCCGATATCAATCACGATGGATTCCCAGATATTCTAACCTTGGATATGCTCCCGGAAGATGAAAAAGTGTTGAAATCCTCATTAGGAGATGATAATGTTCAAATGTTGAAAATGAGAACTGAAAAGTTAGGCTATCATTATCAGTATACTCGAAATATGTTGCAACTGAATAATGCAGGAAAAAACTTTACAGAAACGGCATTACTCAATGGCGTGGCAGCTTCAGACTGGAGTTGGAGTGCATTATTTGCCGATTATGATCAAGATGGTGAACAAGATATATTTGTATGTAACGGAATTCCAAAGCGCCCAAACGATTTGGATTATGTAAAATATTACTCTAATGATCAGATAAAAAATAAAATTACTTCAACCAAATTATTAGATAAAGAAGCATTGAAAAAAATGCCGAAAGGCAATGTAACCAATTTTGTGTTTCAAGGTTCGCCAGATTTGCAATTTAAAAACCAGTCAAAACAATGGATTGAAAATGATTCTATTATTTCAAATGGTAGTGGTTATGCTGATATCGATAATGATGGGGATTTAGATGTGATCACAAATAATTTAAATAATATTGCTTCTGTCTATATCAATAAAACAGACAAAGCTTCGAATTACTTAAAATTAAAATTAGAGTTTGAAGGCAAAAATACATTTGGAATAGGAGCGAAAGTAATTTCATATGTAAAAGGAAAAATGCAGTTTAAAGAATTGCAAACTACAAGAGGTTTTCAATCTTCCTCAGAACCGATGATTCATTTTGGTTATGGAAAAACAACGAAGATCGATTCTTTAGTTGTGATTTGGCCAGACAAAACGCATCAAACTTTAAAAAATGTAAAAGTAAATCAAACCTTGATTGTTAAAGCGGCCAAAAACAGAAAACCATTTGACTATAAAAAGTTACATCCTGTACCGTTGGCAGTTTTTAAAAAAACCGATTCTAATTTAGGGATTAATTTCACGCATCAAGAAAATGATTATATTGATTTTTTAGCGCAAAAAATGATTCCGTACCAACGATCAGATCGTGGGCCAGCTACTGCAATAGGGGACTTAAACGGAGATGGTAAAGAGGATATCTTTTTTGGTGGATCCAAAGATAAAAAAGCATCAATTTTCATCCAAACCTCAAATGGTTTTTCAAAGAAATCTTATGCTGACATTGAAAAAGATTCTATTTATGAAGATGCTTCGGCGGTGATTGGAGATTTTAATAATGATAAAATCAATGACTTGTTTGTTGTTTCTGGAAGTGGAGAAAATGCTTCTAATTTGCAAGATCGTATGTATGTATCGATGAATAAAGAATTGGGAAAAACCACTTTGATGGAGTTAACTCAAAATGCTTCTGTTGTTAAAATGTTTGATTATGACAAAGATGGGGACCTAGATGTATTCATAGGAAATAATTCGATAAACAATCGTTTTGGAAGTATGCCAGACTGTTATTTGTTAAACAATAATAATGGAGTGTTTTCGAAAGTTGAAAATAAAACATTCTCGAAAATAGGAATGGTAACGGATGCTGTTTTTACTGATTTTAATAAAGACGGTAAAGTAGATATAATTGTAATTGGCGAATGGATGAAACCAACATTTTTTGCGAATAAAAACGGAAAGTTTATAGATGTAACAGCAACGGTTTTACCTGAAAAATGCAATGG
This sequence comes from uncultured Flavobacterium sp., assembly GCA_963924965.1. Classification (GTDB taxonomy): domain Bacteria; phylum Bacteroidota; class Bacteroidia; order Flavobacteriales; family Flavobacteriaceae; genus Flavobacterium. The sequence continues at coordinate 26,288 of CAWURM010000039.1, read as the reverse complement.
CTTATGGCAAGCTATTATTCCATTTGATATTGATAATGATGGTGATCTAGATTATATGGTGGGTAATTGGGGATTGAATTCTAAATTTAAAGCCTCTGAAGCTTTCCCAATGAAAATGTATTATGATGATTTTGATGCCAATGGTTCATTTGAAACAATAGTAGCCATAGAAAAAAATGGAAGCTATTATTCAACTTTGGGTCTTGACGACTTGGCAGAACAGTTTAGCGGGATGATAAAAAAGAAATTTAAATCGTATAAATCATTTGCTGGCAAAAAAGTGGAAGAAGTTTTTAGTCCTCAAATGCTTTCAAAAGCAAAACTGTTTGAAGTAGAAAATCTGAAATCAGGTTATTTAAAAAATCAAAACGGAAAATTTACTTTTGTTCCTTTTTCTAATGATTTGCAAGTTGCACCAATTAATTGTTTCATAAAATCAAATTTTGATTCTAATAAAAAAGAGTCTGTTTTTGCGGCAGGAAACTATTTTGGAGTGGCTCCGTACCATAGCCGCTTTGATGGTTTTTCGGGAGCTTTAATTAAAAACCAAAAAGATATAGTTTTAGGAAACAAAATAGGAATTGATTTATCAATGAAGGCAGTTAGACATTTAGATATTATGACTTTTAATGGTAAAAAATATCTTTTAGTGACCGTTAATAATAACAAAGCGGAAGTGTATGAAATGCCAATGCTCAATCAATAGTACAGCAGAATTTAATTATTAAATAAAATACAGAATGAAAATTAAAATCTTTATTATTACCGCGATTTGTCTCCTTTTTATTTCTTGTAAAAAAGAGAAGTCAATTGTAGTTACCACAGATGAATACCATGCATCCATTGAAAATGTGACTCAAATTATGATTCACGATATTTTTTCTCCGCCTGTAGCGAGTAGAATATTTGTTTATCCAAATATTGCAGCTTATGAGGTGATCGCTCAAAATAGTAAGACTTACACAAGTCTTCAAAATCAATTAAAAGGATTGGATTCTATTCCTGCTCTTGATCCAAAAAGCGGAGTTAATATTCAAGTAGCCGCTTTAGTAGCGCATATGGATGTCAGCAAACAACTTGTTTTTTCGGAAGAATTAGTGGAAAAATTCAGAGATAGTTTGTATCAAAAATGGAGTCAAGAAAATGAGAAGGAATTTGAAGTTTCTAAGGAATACGGACTTAAAGTAGCTAGCCGCATAAAAAATTGGATGGATAAAGACAACTACAAGCAAACACGTACCATGTCTAAATTCTCTGTTTATGAGGATCAACCAGGAAGATGGCAGCCTACGCCTCCCGCATATATGGATGCAATCGAGCCACATTGGGCTGAGATTAGAACACTAGTATTAGACTCCGCTTCTCAATTTAAACCTATTCCAGCCTTCCCATTTTCAATGGAGAAACAATCTCCATTTTTTAAGCAGGTACAGGAAGTCTATGACATTAGTTTGAAAATGAGGAAATTAGGAGACGGATGTGAGCAGGTTAAAATGGCTCAGTTTTGGGACTGTAATCCATATGTTTCGGTTAGTCAAGGACATATGATGTTTGCTAAAAAGAAGATTACCCCTGGTGCCCATTGGATGGGAATTACTAAAATTGCCTGTAAAAAATCAAATGCTAATTTTGAGAAAACAGTTTTTGCATATACGAAAACGTCAATAGGAATGTTCGAAGCTTTTATCAGTTGTTGGGATGAAAAGTTTAGAAGTAATGTAATACGTCCTGAAACCGTTATTAATAAATATATTGATGAAGACTGGAAGCCGGCTTTACAAACCCCACCTTTCCCTGAATATACAAGCGGCCATTCAGTTGTATCAACGGTGTCTTCTAATATTTTGACTTCTATTTTTGGAGATAATTTTGCTTTTGTGGATGATTCAGAGTTACAATTTGGCTTGCCAAACAGATCATTTAAGTCCTTCAATGAAGCTTCTAAGGAAGCAGCAATGAGTCGTTTTTATGGAGGTATTCATTATAGAGCAGCGATTGAGAACGGAATAGTGCAAGGGAAAAATATATCCGATTTTGTGGTAGGTAAATTAAAAATGACAAAATAAAATGAATACAAAGAAGTTAATAATTATTGTTTTTGGTTGTGTTTTCTCCCTTTTCTTAGTATGGTATTTGTTTATAAAGGAAAGTGATTATGTTATTTCTTTTAAAGTAAAAACAGCTACAGGAACTGTTTTTCAAGGAGTTCAAGAGTGGTCAAAAGCCCGTATGGTGACAGACAAGGAAAATTTTGTAATTCTTGAAAAGAAAAATTTCGGTTTTATAAAACAAGGAATGACAAAAGATATTATTAAAATGGAGTATACATGGGAAATTACATCCATCAATGATTCGATTACCGCAGTTAATGTAGGAGTGAAAGATAAGAATAGCAGTATTTATAATAGACTTACTGCTCCTTTCTTTAACACTAATTTTAAAGAAGAGCAAGTTAAAAAGATTACTGATTTTAGAAATGGGTTAAATAAACATTTAGAAAATTTCAAAGTGAAGATAGACGGTTTAGGAACATCTGAGGAGACTTTTGTAGCCTACATTAGTTTAAAAAGCGTCATGCAAGAAAAGGCACAAACGATGATAATGAATGATGCTGCAATTACTGGTTTTTTACAACAAAGTAATATTAAAATTTTAGGGAGACCTTATTTAGAAATTGAAAACTGGGACCTAGATAAAGAGCAGCTTCAATTTAATTATTGTTTTCCAATCGATAAGAATGTGAAAATGATTGATAATGGAATTGTCAAATTTAAAACAATAAAAGCAATAAAAGGCTTACAGGCCACTTACTATGGTAATTTTAGAACTTCTGATAGAGCTTGGTTTGCTTTGTTGGATTATGCAAAAGCGCATAATTATAAATTAGTCAATAAACCGCTGGAGCATTTTCTAGCTAATCCTTTTAATGGTGGTGATGAGTTGTCTTGGGAATCTAAAATTGTTATTCCATTTGAGTAAACCTACAAGATTATAAATTAAGTTTATTATAACTATTCGAAAACGTTTTCGGCACTTCCGAAAACGTTTTTATTTTTATAATGCAATATATTGTCAATTTTAAAATTAATTTTAAATAAAATTACCATAAATTTTACGAAATAATTAATTTACAAATAGTCGCAATGAAATTAAAGCTTAGTTTTTGGCAAATCATCAATATGAATGTTGGTTTTTTTGGGATTCAATACAGTTTTGGACTGCAACAAAGTGCTGTAAATCCCATTTATGATTTTTTGCATGCAAGTCCAGATGAAATTCCAATTTTAAATCTTGCAGGTCCATTAACTGGTTTATTAATTCAACCTATAATTGGTGCCATGAGTGATAAAACTTGGCATCCAAGATGGGGTCGACGTAAACCTTATTTTTTTATAGGTGCAATAATTTGCAGTATTGCCTTATTTCTTTTCCCATTTAGTAGCTCCTTATGGATGGCGGCCGGTTTGCTATGGATTTTAGATGTCGGTAATAATACAGCAATGGAGCCTTATCGAGCTTTTATTGCGGATACTCTTGATGAGGAACAGCAACCCGTCGGTTTTCAAGCACAGAGTTTTTTTACCGGATTTGGACAGTTTTTGGCATATATCTCAATAGGAATTTTTCCGTTGATAATTGTTGGGTATACAGGAGAGTTACCCAATTGGATGTACGCATCATTTTTTATAGGTTCCGTTTTGTCAATAACGACCATTTGGTGGAGTATGAGCAAGACGGCAGAAATTCCCCCAACCGCTGAAGAAATTGAATATATAAAAGCAAATCCCTTAAATATTTTTTCTCCTTTTATTGATATATATAAAGCGGTGTTAGAAATGCCCAAGGTGATGTGGCAACTATTTTTAGTGTATTTATTTCAATGGTACGCTATGATGTGTTATTGGCAGAATAATTCAAAAAGTATTGCATTGTCTGTTTGGAACACAACTCCCAATGATAAAGTTGGATATGGAGAAGCAGTTCGATGGAATGGCCTAGTGGGAGCTTTTGGTTTTATTGTTACTTTTTCAATAGCATTTTACTTGGCAAAATTGGCAAAAAAGCATGGTGCTAAAATGGTTCATTTCGTTTGTTTGTTACTTGGCGCAGCTTCTTTCTTGTTTTTTCCCGTAATACAAAACCAATATTTATTTTTTGTTATTATTATTGGATACGGAATAGCTTGGGCAAGTATGATGGGGATTCCTTATTTAATGGTGGTTTCTAATATCCCAAAAGAACGGTATGGTGTGTATATGGGTATTGTTAATATGATGATCGTAATTCCAATGATTATTCAAAATATATCTTTTGGATTTATATTAAAACATTTTCTAAATAACGATCCCCGTTTAGCCATTACATTCGCGGGAATACTATTGCTTATTGGCGCCGTGTGTACTTTGTTCATAAAAACTAAAAAAGTAGAATTAAAAGAAATATAAATTGGAAAAGAAAATTGACATTATCTGTGTAGGTGAAGTGCTAATTGATTTTATAGGGCACGAAATAAATACTTCCATAAATAGAACCAAAGATTACCATCGTTTTTTAGGTGGTTCTCCTACTAATGTAGCAGTAAACGCGGCAAGATTGGGCTTGAATTCAGTTTTAGTCGCTACTTGTGGTCAAGATGGACTGGGGGAATATATTGTACGTAAACTGAATGTAAACAACGTTATTACGACGCAGATTAGGAAGTCTGATACGGAGCCAACATCAGTGATTTTCGTTTCAAAGTCGACAGGAACTCCTGATTTTATTCCGTATCGAGAGGCTGATTATCAAATTCATCAGGATCAAATTCCAGATGAATTATTGTCAAATTCCAAAATTTTTCATACCACTTGTTTTGCACTAAGTAAAAATCCTGCTCGAACCACAATCTTAGAAAGCGCCAAAAAAGCGCAATCATTAGGCGTGCAAACGAGTATCGATATTAATTTTTCGGAGCGTATTTGGCCTGATAGAGAAGAGGCTAAATCAGTTTTAAAAGAATACCTTTCGACAAATCCGTTGGTAAAGCTAAGTGAAGATGATTGTTACCGTCTTTTTGCCGAATCAAAAACAGAAGATTTTATTTTTGATTATTTTCATGAATTGGGAGCGTCCACCATTTGTTTAACAAAGGGGAAAGACGGTGTCGTTTTATCGGATAAAAATTTTGGGATGTTTTATCAAAAAGCACAGCAAATTAACGATATCAAAGATGCAACTGGTGCAGGAGATGCTTTTTGGACTGGCTTTCTTTACGCGAGATTGATGAATAAAGATTTTGAAGAAACCATTACAATTGCACAAAAACTAGCTGTTTTAAAATTAAGAAATGTAGGAAGGCTTCCTGAAGATATTAATATCGCAGACTACTTGAATACTAAATAGTAGTTTCCAAAAACAACAAATTATATTATGAAAAAAAGCACTATTAAACTAGCCATGTATTTGAACTATTTCGTCTTCGCTATCCTGTTGAATAGTGTAGGTATTGTGATTTTAAAAGCGCAAAAAAATTATGGAGTAGATGAGTTACAAGCTAGTATTCTAGAGGCTTTTAAAGATTTACCTATTGCTATCGTTTCCTTTTTGATTGCTTCCTTTTTACCTAGAATTGGATATAAAAAAGCAATGCTAATTGGTTTAGCATTAGTAACTGTGGCTTGTATTACCATGTATTTCGGAAATTCGTTTGATACCGCTAAGATTCTTTTCGCAACTGTGGGGGTTTCATTTGCTTTGATTAAGGTATCCGTCTATTCTCTTATTGGAACTGTAACGGAGAATCAAAAAGAGCACAATAGTTTGATGAGTAGTATCGAAGGCGTATTTATGATAGGAATTGCGCTAGCCTATTTCTTATTTCCGGCTTTTAACTCAGAGACTGACCCTGATGCTTGGCTGAACGTATATTGGTTATTAGCAGGGATTTCATTATTGTCTTTTGGCTTTTTATTCTTTGCTAAATTTGAAGATCAAAATGATATACCTGGAGTCAATTTAGTGGATGATTTTAAAGAAATGTTTAAATTATTTGCTAAGCTGTTGACTATTGTTTTTGTAATCAGTGCTTTTCTTTTTGTAATGATTGAGCAAGGTATTATGACTTGGTTGCCCACGTTTAATGATAAAGTATTGCACTTGCCAGAAAATATAAGTATCATGATGGCGAGTATTTTAGCGATTACTTTGGCTGTAGGAAGATTGTTAGCCGGTATCATCACAAAAAAAATAAATTGGATTTGGGTTCTTAGTTTTTGTATTGTTATGGCAATGTTAATAGTAGTTTTTGTCTTGCCAAGAACAGTTGGACTCGATGTGAAGGAAATCAATGTACTTAGTGATATTCCATTAATAGGATTTGCATTTCCACTGGTTGGATTGTTTATCGCGCCAATTTATCCTTTATTAAATTCGGTTGTGTTAAGTGCTTTGCCAAAGAAGTTACACAGTTCTATGACGGGATTAATAGTTGTTTTTTCAGCTCTAGGAGGTACTTTAGGATCAAGAGTAATTGGTTATTTGTTTAAAAATGAAGGGCCTGAAAATGCGTTCTATTATACGTTAATTCCAATGTCTTTATTATTGGTTTCATTTTTTATATTAAAAAAACTTACAGCAAAATCATGAAAATCTTACTTAACATAGACCAAACATTTCGCGAACTTTTAGTACAAGAAGACACGGATAACGATAAAAAAATTACCAAGGATGATAACGGTCCTAAAAGTTTCGTTTTAGTTGACGAAAAAACAAAAGTGGATTTTGTGGTTGAAGGAACCTATCATTTAGCTAATTTGCTGCAAGAGCTAGCTTTGTTGAAAGAAAAAAAAATTCAATTTGCCGAGATTGATTTGGAACGCGTCCAAGAGGAACCCGTAAATCGAATTTCTAGAAAAATAAGGGAAGATTATTGGAATGAGCTAACCAGAACAATAGACAAAAAGGGTTTGATGCAAATCCTACAGGATGAAAAAACTACAAATGAGATACCAACTTTATATGTTTCTGCCAAAGATAAAGAAGGGGTAAAATATTTTCGGGATTTAGAAAAAGAACTTCAAAATTTCAAAGTAGGGGTTTTACCTGAAGATTATACCGAAGAATATGTTGAAACATTAAATACAAAACCTGGAATTCTTGCTTTGGCTTTAGAACAAAAAACAACTGGTATGGAAGGGATTCCCTTCGTGGTGCCAGGAGGGCGATTTAATGAAATGTATGGATGGGATAGTTATTTTATTGGAGTAGGATTGATCATTGATGGTCAGCTTGAAAAAGCAATGGCGATAGCCGATAATTTTAAATATCAAATCATTTATTACGGAAAAATATTAAATGCTAACAGAAGTTATTATTTGACGAGAACACAGCCACCTTTATACTCCTCTTTATTAGTTGATATTGTAAATGCTAAGGTTCCCAATATAGAATGGTTAAAGGGTCATCTTGAAACAGTTATTTTAGAGTATAATACTGTATGGATGGTACAAGGAGGTCGTTTGACAGCTACGGGCTTAAACAGGTATAAATCAGGTGGGGTGGGGATGCCATTTGAAGTAGAGCCAGGTCATTTTGATGATGTCTTAGAGCCTTATGCTGCAATTCATAATTTGCCAATTCGAGAATTTGAAAAGCAATATTTAAATAGAACCATTATAGATGCTGATCTCGATGAATATTTTGTTCACGATCGAAGCTTGCGCGAAAGTGGTCATGATACTACTAATAGGTTAATCAACACTTGTGCTAATTTAAATTCAGTTGACATCAATAGTTTTCTCTATAAATATGAAAAGGATATTGCGTTCTTGATTAAAAAATTCTTTGGTGATGCATTAGATATTGATGGTACACTTCATTCATCGAGCATGTGGGAAGCCAAGGCAAGTTTTAGAAAAGAGAAAATGGATGAATTATGTTGGAATCAAAGCTCGGGTATGTATTTCGATTATGATTTTGTGCATGAAAAGCAGTTTCCATTTGAAGCAGCAACTACTTTTTTCCCATTATGGGCTGGATTGTGTAGCGAAAAACAAGCAAAAAAATTAGTAGAAGTAGCCTTGCCTCAATTTATATTAAGGGGTGGAATAACAGGTAGTACTAAAGCGAGCACAGCAAGTTTTCCAGCTGATGCACCACAAAGGCAATGGGATTATCCATTTGGATGGGCTCCTCATCAAATCCTTTTATGGGAAGGCTTGATTAAATATGAATTTTTTGATAAAGCGCAAGAGATGATTTACAGATGGCTTTGGCTAATTACAAAGAATGCTGTGGAATATAATGGGACTATTCCTGAAAAATTTGACTTAGAAACCAGTTCGCATAAAGTTTTTGCTGAATATGGTAACGTGGGAACCGAATTCGATTACATTTCAAAAGAGGGATTTGGATGGGTTAATGCATCATATCAATATGGATTGCAGGTATTAAATGATAGTTTAAAACACCAACTAAATTTGCTTACTGCTCCGGAAGATTTATTTAAAGGGTAATTTTTTTAGATTAGCTGTAATTTGTGTCTGTTTTTTTTTAACTTTATAGTCAACTAATTTTTTTTAACATGACTGTAAATCAAATATTAAGTACAAAAGGAAAAGATGTTCATTCTATAGTTTCAACCATCACGGTCTATGATGCTTTGAAAGTAATGGGCGAAAAAAATGTTGGGGCTGTATTAGTTATTGAAGATAATGTTTTAAAAGGCATACTTTCAGAAAGAGATTATGCAAGGAAAGTGGTCCTAAAAAATAAAGCTTCCAAAGAAACATTTGTCCATGAAATCATGGAAAAGGAAGTAATTACAGTAAAACCTACGGATGATCTCGATTTCTGTATGGGAATTATGAGTAAAAGAAGGGTAAGACATTTGCCAGTTATAGAAAATGACGCTGTAATGGGAGTGATTTCAATAGGTGATGTTGTGAAGGCCATAATAGAGATTCAAAAAGAAACGATACACCATTTGGATTCCTATATTAGTGGGACAAATATTTAAAATAGAATCTTAAAATCAAGAATAATAGCTGCCGTTTAGTGCGGCTATTTTTTTTCCTACAAATTAAAATTGGTTTTTTTTAAAAGAATAGAAGAAAAGTCTGCTTATTAAAGCAAGTCTTATATCTTTGTAAGCTAGAATAAAATCTTAAAAAATGAACAAAAATAGCAAAAGAAGAGAAGCCTTATTATATCATGCAAAACCCACTCCGGGGAAAATTCAGGTAGTACCAACAAAAAAATATGCCACTCAAAGAGACTTATCTCTGGCATATTCGCCAGGTGTAGCTGAGCCTTGTTTAGAAATTGCAAAAGATGTTAATAATGTCTATAAATATACAGCAAAAGGGAATTTAGTAGCGGTAATCACTAATGGAACTGCCGTTTTAGGCCTTGGAGATATTGGTCCAGAAGCTTCAAAACCTGTAATGGAAGGCAAGGGATTATTATTCAAGATTTTTGCTGATATTGATGTTTTTGACATTGAAATAGGTACTAAAGATATTGAAGAATTCATACAGACAGTAAAAAATATCGCGCCTACATTTGGAGGAATTAACCTAGAAGATATTAAGGCTCCTGAGTCCTTTGAAATTGAGCGTAGGTTAGTAGAAGAGTTGAACATACCGGTTATGCATGACGACCAGCATGGTACTGCAATTATATCTTCTGCTGCTTTAATAAATGCATTGGAATTGGCTGGTAAAAAAGCTGAGGACGTTAAAATGGTAGTTTCGGGAGCAGGATCAGCGGCATTAGCGTGTGCTGATTTGTATGTATTACTTGGAGTAAAAATTGAAAATATATTAATGTTTAACAGTAAAGGAGTTTTGACAAAAGACAATCCATCTTTATCTGTTATGCAGTTAAAATATGCAAAAGACATAAAACCAGTAAGTCTAGAAGAAGCCTTAGTAGGTGCAGACATATTCTTAGGATTATCCTCTGGCGATATTATGAGTCCACAAATGCTATTAGGAATGGCTGATAATCCAATTGTTTTCGCAATGGCAAATCCGGATCCTGAAATTGATTATAATTTAGCTATAGCAACTCGTAAAGATATTATCATGGCAACAGGAAGATCAGATCATCCTAACCAAGTAAATAATGTTCTTGGGTTTCCATATATTTTTAGAGGAGCTTTGGATGTTCGAGCTACCAAAATAAATGAAGCCATGAAAATGGCAGCAGTGAAAGCATTGGCATTATTGGCAAAAGAGTCAGTGCCTGAGCAAGTAAATATTGCTTATGGTGCAACTAAATTAGGGTTTGGTAGAGATTACATTATTCCAAAACCATTTGACCCAAGGTTGATCACTATTGTGGCCCCTGCAGTTGCGAAAGCAGCTATGGATTCAGGTGTAGCATTAAACCCGATTACGGATTGGAATAAATACGAAGAAGAACTGCTAGATCGATTAGGGAATGATAATAAAATGGTTCGATTGATTACCAATAGAGCTAAAATGGACCCTAAAAGAATTGTATTTGCAGAAGCAGATAATTTAGATGTTCTTAAAGCGGCTCAAATTGTATTAGAGGAAGGAATTGGACATCCTATTTTATTAGGGAATAAGGAAATAATAGTAGAATTAAAAGAAGAAATAGGCTTCGATGCTGACTTGGAGATAATTGATCCTAAAATTAAAGAGGAAGACGCAAGAAGAAACCGATTTGCAACCACCTATTGGGAATCTAGAAAAAGAAAAGGTATTTCTTTGTATGATGCTGAAAAGTTAATGCGTGAAAGAAATTATTTTGCTGCAATGATGGTAAATGAAGGAGAAGCGGATGCAGTAGTGACCGGTCATTCTAGAAGTTACTCGTCTGTAGTGAAACCTATGTTACAATTAATTGAAAAAGCGCCAGGTGCATCAATCGTTGCAACAACAAATATGATGATGACTGCTCGTGGGCCTATGTTTTTATCGGATACGGCTATAAATATTAATCCTTCGGCGGATGATTTGGCTAAAATAGCAATCATGACTGCAAAAACAGCAAGAATGTTTGGGGTAGAGCCAGTAATTGCGATGGTTTCATTTTCTAATTTTGGTTCTTCTAACGATGATAATGCTACTAAAGTGAGGCAAGCAGTTGCTTATTTACACGAGCATCATCCAGACTTAGTTATTGATGGAGAAGTACAAGCAGATTTTGCTTTAAATCCAGAAATGCTGAAAGAGAAATTCCCGTTTTCTAAATTAGCTGGAAAAAAGGTAAATACTTTAATTTTTCCTAATTTAGATTCTGCAAACATTACTTATAAACTCTTGAAAGAATTGAATAAGATAGATTCCATTGGACCTATAATGCTTGGAATGGGTAAACCAGTTCATATTTTTCAATTAGGAGCTAGTGTTGAAGAAATGGTGAACATGGCAGCTATCGCTGTAATTGACGCACAAGAAAAAGAAAAGAAAAAACAAATTAGCGGTTCTTTATAATTACTTTTATAATAGAGCATTATATTTCGATATATACAATCAATAAATGATAGCACATTTACAAGGTAAATTAGTAGAAAAAACGCCAACACACATCGTAATTGATTGCGGTGGTGTTGGTTATCATGTAAATATTTCTTTGCATACTTATTCATTACTCCCAAATACTGATTTTGTAAAGTTATATACTCATCTTCAAATTAAGGAAGATTCACATACTTTGTTTGGATTTGTAGAAAAATCGGAAAAGGAAATTTTTAAATTGTTAATTTCAGTTTCAGGAATAGGAGCCAGTATTGCAAGAACAATGCTGTCTTCATTAGATCCTAAACAGATTACAAATGCGATTGCTTCTGGAGATGTGGTTACAATTCAGTCGATAAAAGGGATTGGCAGTAAAACAGCGCAAAGAGTCATACTTGATCTAAAAGAAAAAGTATTGAAATTATATGATTTAGATGAAGTTTCAATGCAACAAAGCAATACAAACCGAGATGAAGCGTTATCAGCTTTGGAAGTATTAGGATTTTTGCGTAAAGCTTCTGAAAAAATCATTGAAAAAATTGTAAAAGAGGATCCAGATGCTTCTGTCGAATCAATTATTAAAAAAGCATTAAAGAACTTATAAAGGAACTCGGAAACACGAATTATATGCATAAAATTTGTCTTTTTTTGTTAGTTTTATTTTGCGGTTTTGTATCGAAAGCTCAAGTGAAAGAAGAAGCTCAGGATACAGTTAATAAGGGTTTCTCTTTAGGAAAAGTCCAAATAAAAAATCCTCAAAGTATTCTCTCAGCCTATACGTATGATCCAGTTACGGATCGCTATGTCTATACCAATTCTGTAGATGGATTTTCTATTAATTATCCTATTATTTTAACTCCCACAGAGTACGAAAGTCTTGTTTTGAAAGAATCGATGCGAGATTATTTCAAGAAAAAAATAGACGCAATTGATGGAAAAAAAGACGGTAGCGAAGAAGCAAAAAAAGATTTATTACCTAAATATTATGTGAACTCAGGTCTTTTTGAGTCTATTTTTGGTAGTAATACAATTGACGTCAAGCCTACAGGTTCTGTAGAAATGGATTTAGGTGCACGATACACAAAACAAGACAATCCTTCATTCTCACCTAGAAATCGCTCTAATTTGTCTTTTGATTTTAATCAAAGGATAAGTATGAGTTTGATGGGAAAAGTAGGTACAAGACTAAACGTAAATGCTAATTATGATACCCAGTCAACATTTGCATTTCAAAATTTAATTAAATTAGAATATGCTCCATCTGAGGATGATATCATTCAAAAAATTGAAGTTGGAAATGTAAGTATGCCCTTGAACAGCTCATTAATTAGAGGGGCTCAAAGTTTGTTTGGGGTAAAAGCGCAATTGCAATTTGGAAAAACAACCGTTACAGGCGTTTTTTCCGAGCAAAAATCACAAACCAAAAGTGTAGTATCTCAAGGTGGTGGAACAATTCAAGACTTTGATATGTTTGCGCTCGATTATGATAACGATAGGCATTTTTTCTTATCGCAATATTTTAGAAATAAATATGATGCATCCTTAAAAAATTATCCTTTTATCGATAGTAGAGTTCAAATTACAAGATTGGAAATTTGGGTTACCAATAAACAAACACGAGTAAATACAAACTCAAATAATTTAAGGAATATTATTGCTTTACAAGATTTAGGAGAAGGCCAAATATCAGGCATTCCGGATAATGAAGTAGTAGTACTTGATCCTTCAACAGGGATATTTAATAATCCAATTAATACTCCTTCTGATAACTCGAATAACGATTTTGACCCTGCACAAATCTTAACCGGTACCGGTTTATTAAATAAAAACATTAGAGAAATTGTAACGTCTAGTTCGGGCTTTAATGTAACTGTAAGTGAAGGACAAGATTATTCTAAATTAGAAAATGCTAGAAAGTTAAATTCAAATGAGTATACGTATAACGCTCAATTAGGGTATATTTCCTTGCAACAGAGGCTTGCTAACGATGAGGTTTTGGCGGTTGCTTATGAATACACTATTGGTGATAAGGTATATCAAGTAGGAGAGTTTGGTAATGATGGTGTTGATGCAACAGTTGTAACTGGGACTAATCCATCAAACCAGGCTATTATTACCCAAAGTTTAATTTTGAAAATGTTAAAAAGTAATTTAACAAATGTCAAAAATCCAGTTTGGAACTTGATGATGAAAAATATTTATCAAATCCCTGGGGCTTATCAAGTAAAGCAAGAGGACTTTAGATTTAATATCTTGTACACGGATCCTTCACCATTAAATTATATTACTGAGGTGGCTGGAACTCCATTTCCTTCGAGTCCATCTCCTGATAATAAAGTGGCCGAAACTCCTTTGTTAAAAGTATTTAATTTGGATAAACTCAATTATAACAATGACCCGCAAGCTGGAGGTGACGGTTTTTTTGATTTTATGCAAGGCTTAACAATAGATTCACAATATGGAAGAATAATATTTACCACTAAAGAACCTTTTGGAGAGTTGTTATTTTCTAAATTGTCATATACAGGTTCAGGAGAAAATTACAATGATGCTAGTACGTATAATGCGAATCAAAAGAAGTATGTGTTTCGCAATATGTATCGCAATACACAATCAGGTGCTTTACAAGATAGCGACAAGAATAAATTTTTATTAAGAGGGAAGTATAAATCTTCAAGTGGAGATGGAATTCCTATCGGAGCATTTAATGTGCCTCAAGGTTCGGTTGTAGTAACAGCAGGAGGAAGAGTTCTTGTTGAAGGAATTGATTATAGCGTGAATTATCAACTGGGGCGCGTGCAAATTTTAGACCCATCACTTCAAGCTTCCAATACGCCCATTAATGTTTCATTAGAAAATAACTCTATTTTTGGACAACAGACTAGAAGGTTCATGGGAGTTAATGTGGAACATAAAATTTCAGATAAATTTTTAGTAGGAGCGACTTTTTTAAAAATGTCCGAAAGACCATTTACTCAAAAATCGAGCTTTGGACAAGAGTCAGTTAACAACACTATTTTTGGGTTCAATACAAATTACTCTACTGAGGTTCCTTTTTTAACTCGACTAGTTAACAAATTACCAAATATCGATACAGATGTTCCTTCTAATCTTTCGGTACGTGGTGAGGTTGCGTTTTTAAAACCAGATTCTCCAAAAGCAGATCGATTCCAAGGAGAGTCGACTATCTATGTAGATGATTTTGAAGGTTCACAATCTACAATCGATATGAGGTCTGCATTTGCTTGGAGCCTTTCATCGACACCAGATAGAAACACGAAGAGTGCTTATGATTTTAATGCTAATGCCAATGATTTAAGTTACGGATTTAAAAGAGCGAAGCTTTCATGGTATACTATTGACCCTATTTTTTATACTCAAAAGCCATCAGGTATTTCTAATGATGATTTGTCATTTAATACTACTAGGAGGATTTATAGTGAAGAGCTTTACCCATTAACGGATATCGCTCAAGGACAATCTCAAGTCGTAAATACATTAGATTTAAGTTATTATCCGTCTGATAGGGGGCCGTATAATAATAATCTAAATTTTGCGTCGAATCCACAATCCAATTATGGGGGAATTATGAGAGCTATAAATTCGACAAATTTCGAACAAGGAAATGTGGAATACATTCAGTTTTGGGTAATGGATCCCTATGTAGGAAAAGGGCAAGCACCTGCCGGGAATACCGGTAAAATATATTTCAATTTAGGAGAAATTTCAGAAGATGTTTTGAAAGATGGACGCAAGCAATATGAAAATGGACTTGGGCCAGATCAAATAGTGGTAAATCCACAACCTATTTGGGGAGATGTACCCGCATCACAATCCTTAATTTATGCTTTTGACACCAATGCAGATAATAGAGCCAATCAGGATGTGGGTTTAGATGGGTTAGCAAATTCCAAAGAAGGGGCGATTTACAATAATTTTGCCTCAGAGTCAGATCCTGCCGGGGATGATTATACCTATTACTTAAATACTACAGGAAGTGTAAAAGAGCGTTATAAAAACTATAACGGGGTCGATGGAAACTCAGCTGTAAGTATTACTGATCCCAATAGAGGTTCATCTACTGTTCCTGATGTGGAAGATATTAATAGAGATAATACGATGAATACCATTAATGCGTATTATGAATATAGTATCAATATTCAGCCTAATATGAATGTAGGGCAAAACTATATCACGGATGTAAAAAATACCCAAGTTACACTAGCGAATGGGGAAGTAACAGATGCAAGATGGCTTCAGTTTAAAATTCCAGTTTCACAACCAGAGAATACCATAGGGAATATATCTGATTTTAGGTCTATACGATTTATGAGGATGTTCATGACTGGCTTTAATCAGGAAGTAACGGTTCGTTTTGGCGCTTTAGACTTAGTAAGAGGAGAATGGAGAAGATATACAAGTACACTAGATTTTAACGATATTAATGTAACTGATGATAAAACGGATTTAGATGTTCTCGCAGTAAATGTTCAAGAAAACAACGATAAATGTCCTGTAAATTATATTATTCCTCCTGGAGTACAAAGAGAACAATTGTACAATAACAATACAATTATTAATCAAAATGAACAATCGCTAGCTCTAAGAATTTCTGGAGATGGTCTTGAACCCGAAGATTCAAGAGCAGTTTTCAAAAACGTCAGCATTGACATGCGTCAATTCAAAAAGCTAAAGATGTTTTTACATGCTGAATCATTGCCAAATGAAATAGTCCTTCGAGATGATCAAATGGTAGGATTCATCCGTTTTGGAAATGATTTCACCCAAAACTTTTATCAAATAGAAATTCCTTTAAAAGTAACTTCTCCGTCTTCAACTTCAGCTAATAATTGTTCTCCATTAAGTGCTGAGGAAGTATGGCCAGAAGATAATAACATCGACTTAAGTTTGGCCTTATTGACCCAATTAAAAATACAAGCTATGAGTGTCGATTTGAGTACCTTGCCGTTGGATGGTATTTATTATCAAAATGAAGATGAATTAAATCCCAGCTTAGCTAATAAAACAAATAAGTTACGATTAGGAATAAAAGGGAATCCTAATTTTGGATTAGTTAGAACGCTTATGGTTGGTGTGAAAAGTAATGAAACGCATCAAAACATAAAAGGAGAGGTTTGGTTCAACGAACTTCGTTTGGCTGACATGGATAATCAAGGAGGAATGGCTGCCGTATTAAATATTGATACTAATCTAGCTGATTTTGCAACTATTTCTGCAACAGGTAAAAAGAGCACGATTGGTTTTGGTGCTTTAGAACAAGGCCCTAATGAAAGAAGTCGTGAGGATATTGAGCAATATAATATCGTCACCAATCTTAATTTAGGAAAATTATTACCTAGTAAATGGGGGATAAATTTACCATTTAATTATGCTGTGGGAGAGGAAACGATTACTCCGCAATACGATCCTTTTAATCAAGATATCAAGCTTAGACAGTTATTAGACAATACGACTGATGCTAATGAAAGAGACAACATCAATAATAGAGCAATTGATTATACAAAGCGCACAAGTATTAATTTTATTGGAGTAAGAAAACAAAGAAGTCCAGAACAAAAACAGCATGTATACGATCCTGAAAATTTTACTTTTTCTCAATCATACAATAAAGTAGAACGTCATGATTTTGAAATTGAAGATTATATAGATCAACAAGTAAATTCATCCGTTGATTATGGATACAGTTTTCAGTCTAAACCAATTGAGCCATTTAAGAAATCAAAATTCCTTAAAAAAAGTAACTATTGGAAGTTGCTAAGCGATTTTAATTTCAATTATTTGCCTTCAAATATTTCTTTTAACACCAATATTATTAGGCAGTATAATCGCCAGCAATTTCGTCAAGTAGATGTTGAAGGAATAGGTTTAGATCCTTTATATAGAAGAAATTTTTCATTTAACTATCAGTACGGGTTTAATTATAACTTGACAAAAGCCCTAAAAATAAATTATACGGCTTCCTCAAATAATATTGTAAAAAATTATTTGAATCAAGACAATGAACCAATAGATACTTTTACTATTTGGGATAGTTACTGGAACATTGGTACTCCTAACCAACACATGCAGCAATTAGTGTTGAATTATGAAATTCCAATCAATAAAATTCCATTGTTTAGCTTCGTTAAAGCTAATTATTCTTATACTGGAGATTATAGTTGGCAAAGAGCTTCTAATGCATTGTCACAAATTGAAATAGGAGGAATTGATTATAATTTAGGGAATACAATCCAAAATGCTCGTTCAAACAATTTGAACGCGACTTTTAATATGGATTTGCTATATAAATATTTAGGATTGACCAAAAACAATGCTAAAGCAGCAACAAAGCCTCGCGCTGCTGCACCTAAGCCAGGAGAAAAGGTGGTAAATAATGCAGTGAAACCAGTAGCCCAAAACAACGAATTTGTAGATGGACTAATGGGTGTGCTAACAAGTGTAAAAAATGTTCAATTGAATTATACTGAAAACAGTGGGACGGTTTTACCAGGATATACACCAAGTGTTGGATTCTTTGGTTCTTCTAGACCTACTTTAGGGTTTATATTTGGTAGTCAAGATGACGTTCGTTTTGAAGCTGCTAAAAACGGATGGTTGACTAATTATGAGGATTTTAATCAAAATTTTTCACAAGTAAGTAATAAAATATTTAAAGCTACCGCAAATGTTGATTTGTTTCCTGATTTGAAAATTGATTTGAATGCAGATAGATCCTTTTCTGAAAATTATTCAGAACAGTACGATGTAACAAATGGAGAATACAATTCAAGATCTCCTTATACGTATGGACTTTTTTCAATTTCAACCGTTCTAATCAAAACGTCATTCTCAACAAGTAACGAAGTTTCTTCTATGGCATTTGATGACTTTAGAACTAATAGATTAATAGTTGCAAACCGATTAGCACTGCAAAAAGGGATTGATATTGCAAATCCAGCTAATCTAGATGTGGATGGCTATCCTTTAGGATTTGGCAAAAATAATCAAGCGGTTTTATTGCCAGCTTTTTTAGCAGCTTATTCTGGCACTAGTGCTTCAGGTGTATCATTAGGAATTTTCAGGAGTTTTCCAATACCAAACTGGGCCGTGAAATATAATGGATTAATGCGTTATGATTTGTTCAAAAGAAATTTCAAGCGATTCTCTCTTCAACATAATTATAGAGCTTCGTACACTATAAATCAATATCGATCTAATTTTGATTATGATAATGACTCGAATGGAGTAGATGCAAGTGGCAATTATTTGAATAAAACCATTATGTCTAATATCAACTTGGTAGAGCAATTTAGTCCGCTTATTCGAATGGATTTTGAATTAAAAAGTTCACTGAAAATCTTAACTGAAATTAAAAAAGATAGAGCGTTGTCAATGAGTTTTGACAATAATTTATTAACTGAGGTAAAGGGAGTTGAATATGTAGTGGGGTTAGGATATCGATTTAAAGATGTTATTTTTTCTTCGAGATTAGCCGATAATCCATCTGGAATAATAAAAGGGGATATTAATATGAAGGCTGATTTTTCATATCGAAATAATCAAACCATTGTACGTTATCTAGATTATGATAATAATCAATTGGCGGGAGGTCAAAATATTTGGTCATTGAAACTAACTGCTGATTATTCTTTCAGCAAGAATTTAACTGCTATTTTCTATTACGACCACTCTTTTTCGAAAGCTGTAATTTCAACTTCATTTCCGTTAACTAATATTCGGTCTGGATTTACCCTCAGATATAATTTTGGAAATTAATTTTTTTAAATCTAAACCAAATTTCATTAGAAGAATGTTACATTTGCGGTACTAAAAATCAATTATCAATTATCAAATAGTATTTATATGAGTATACCATCAAATTTAAAGTACACTAAGGATCACGAGTGGGTTAGTTTAGAAGGAGATGTTGCAACAGTTGGAATTACACACTTTGCTCAAAAAGAATTGGGTGACATTGTTTATGTTGAAGTGGAAACTTTAGATCAAACTCTTGAGAAAGATGAGGTTTTTGGTACTGTGGAAGCAGTAAAAACAGTTTCTGATTTGTTTCTTCCTTTAGGTGGAGAAATTATCGAATTCAATGACGCATTAGAAAGCGCACCTGAAACGGTAAATTCAGATCCTTACGGAGCGGGCTGGATGATTAAAATAAAAGTTTCAAATGCAGCAGATTTTGATTTGCTACTTTCAAGTGAAGCTTACAAAGAATTAATTGGTGCATAAAAAAATTTATTTTTGGATTGCCTTATTGTGGACTCTAGTTGTTTCGTTTTTATGCTTAACTTCTTCAGGGAATATCCCTAAAATAAGTGTTTTATACCTTGATAAATTGATTCATATCTTTTTTCATTTTGTATTCACTGTTCTTTGGGTTCTTTTCTTTAAAGTCCAAATAGAGAGTTCTAAAAAATGGAAGTCGTTACTCATTTCGTTTATGTTATCATTCTTTTTTGGAATAACAATTGAGCTATTTCAAGAGCTATTCACCACTACTAGGAGCGCAGATGTTTTTGATGTTCTTGCCAATGTAACGGGATCGAGTTTAGCAACGATAGTAATGTTTCTTTATTATAAAATAAAAGAACCAAATTGTATTTAATCGCAATATAAATCCCACTTTGGTGGGATTTTTTATTTTTATTTTTAGGGTGCATATTATTAGTTTGTGTCGTTAAAAACTAATTGTATATCAGCAACTCATTTGAATATAAAATGTATTTTTGTAACCGAAGATTTAAATATGAACTAAAAATCAGCAGCCATGGATGTTAGACAATATTTGGACTCGACATATTTAAAAACAGCAAGTCAAGCGGGCATTGACGAGGAACAAAATATTGCTGTGGTTAAGCAATTCATACAAGAAGCAATAGATGAAAATTTTAAGCTCGTAATGATAAGGCCTGATAAGGTCGCTCTAGCTAAAGAAATAATTTTTAATGCTAAGTCTCAAGTGGGTGTTGGAACTGTTATTGATTTCCCAGAAGGAAGTGCGAGTGTGGAAGAAAAGTTAAGTGAAGCTAGCCGAGCCATTAAAGACGGAGTTGATGATTTAGATTTTGTTTGCAATTATAATGCTTTTATTGCTGGCGATCTTGAGCTAGTAAAAAACGAAATTTTAAAATGTACGCAACTTGGTCTAGAGAACAGTAAAGTGGTGAAGTGGATAATAGAAGTTGCTGCGCTAAATGATAAACAAATAGTTCAATTATCATCACTAATAAAAAATATAGTAATTTCTAATTTTAAGGAAGTTGATTATAATTCCGTTTTTGTTAAATCGTCAACTGGGTTTTTTGTAACCCAAGATAATTTGCCAAATGGAGCCACTGTGGCAACGATTACTATGATGTTAGAAAATGCTTTTCCTTTACCGGTAAAAGCCGCAGGAGGAGTTCGTACTTACGAAGAGGCCGTCGAAATGATTCGATTGGGGGTAAAACGAATTGGAACTTCTGGTGCCAAAGTAATTGCAAATGGAGAAGGAACACAAGTTGAATACTAAATTTACAATCAAAATTAATATGAGAAAAAAGTGCTTAACTTTATTCGTTTCATTTATTTCTGTTATTGCTTATTCTCAAATTGGTGATAATGCGAACACACAAACAGGAGTAAGTACGGAGCGATTTCCGGTTTTTCCTAACTGCCAAAATTTGGAATCTGCCTCCTTAGAGCGTTGTTTCTATAATGAAGTTCAGGATTTTGTTTTTCAAAATTTTGTAGTTCCAGAAACTTTGTTAAAAAACGATTTTCACGGATCGGTCAAGGTGCTTTTCGAAGTAGATACAAACGGGCTTTTTAAAGTTATATACGTTAATGCTGTCGATGACGAATTAATTCAAGAGGCTAAACGAGTTTTTGGTAAGTTTCCAAAAATCAGTCCGTCAACGTTCAATGGAAAGGCAGTGTATTCTAGATATAATATTGCGATTTCAATTCCATTGAAAAGTTCAGAAACAATAACGTCAGAAGCCTTAGCTAAGGCAGAGCTAAAACCAAGTAGCACAAGTAAGCGTACAGAATTGGATAGTATTGTTTATAAAAAATTTGCTAATCCAGAGTTGCAGAGTCATTTAAATATACCTTTTTCACATAGTTATTATGCGCAATTTGATGCCGCTATGAATCAAGTAGGCAGTAATAATCATACCGCTTCTAAGCCCTATACCTATCAAGAGGTTTCAAAATATTACGATATTAAAAAAGCTAATGAAAACCTGAAACTTAAGGCGTCTAATTGGTGGGCAAGAAAATTATGGAATGAGAATATGGTCGAAATTCAAGGGGATGGGTATTGGTTTACTTTAAATCCTATTGTGGATTTGCAAGTTGGTAAAGCATCACAGAGTGATGTTTCTTACACCTATGTGAATACCCGTGCATTAAATTTTAGGGGAGGAATTGGAAAGCAGCTTAATTTTACAACAACTGTTTTTGAAAGTCAGGGGCGATTTGCGGATTATTTTAACAGATATGCTGAGTCAATTGCTCCAGCGGGAGGTAATCCAGCTATAATTCCAGGTATAGGAATAGCAAAGGATTTTAAAACAAATTCCTATGATTTTCCTTTGGCTGAAGCCAATATAACTTTTGCTCCGAGTAAAAACATCGATTTACAATTAGGATACGGAAGGAATTTTATTGGTGACGGATACCGCTCTCTTTTAGAAGGGGATGGTGCCAGTCCTTATCCTTATTTTAAAATAAATACTAATTTTTGGAAAATTAAGTATACAAACACATACATGTGGTTAAAAGATGTGAGGCCGGAGGTAACTCTAGAAAGAACCTATGCTACCAAATTTATGGCTAATCATTATTTAAGTTGGAATGTCTCTAATAAGTTAAATATTGGCCTTTTTGAATCGGTGATTTGGACTAATACTAATGATAGAGGATTTGATTTGAGTTTTGTAAATCCTATTATCTTTTATCGATCAGTAGAGTTTGCCTCTTCTGCTAGAACTGGAAATGCGTTGTTGGGCTTTAGTTATAAGTACAAATGGAGTAATCAGGTTAATTTTTATGGCCAATTTTTATTAGATGAATTTTCTCTAGGAGATATTAAGAAAGGAGATAATAGTTGGAAAAATAAGTATGGTTATCAGTTAGGAGCTAAATATTATAATGCTTTTAAAATTGATAATTTGTTGCTGCAGTTAGAATACAATCATGTAAGGCCGTATGTCTATTCTCATAGTGTGCCAATTACAAATTATGGTCATAATAATCAAAGTATTGGTCACCAATGGGGTGGTAATTTCAAAGAGTTTATTGCAATTGCTCGTTATCATAAAGGAAGATTTTTTGGCGATGCAAAAGTTACAACAGGTACTCGCGGATTGGATTTTAATACTAATACTGACAAGTTTAATTACGGAGGTGATATTTACAAAGATTATGATGAAAACCGTCCTTTTGATAGCGGTGTGAAGGTAGGTCAAGGAAATAAAACTGCTGTTTTTATAGCAGATGTTCAGGCGGGATATTTGATTAATCCTACAACTAATTTAAAGCTTTATGCTAGTTATATTTATCGCAGTTTTGATCCCACACAAAACACAATCAGCACTTTTACTCAAAGTACTAATTGGTTTTCTATTGGGTTAAGGACAGATGTTTTTAACTGGTATTTTGATTACTAGTTTTGTTCAATGGCTTCAATTATTGCCTTCGCGTGATCTAAATTTAAAGTAAAAATTAACTGATATACTCTTTTTAAAATAATTTGCATTTTAGGGTCGTTTTTGTATTTTTTTCTTAAAACGTACAATTTATAAGGGATCTCGAGGTCATTTTTAGTATATGTTACGCCGGTATAATTTTGTATTTTTTCTAAAAAACTATAGCCAAACTCTAGAGTGGGTTCAACCATTGTTCCTTCGCCAAAGTCATTCCATGTGATTAATTGTATGAAATCAACAGGATATTCATCTGTAAGAGTTAATGTTTCCTCAAGTGTTTGTATGTTATTGTGCGGAATTTCCCAATCTGACGTTGGGTCCGATCGCCATCCTCCTTCATAGTAATAATCATTAAAACCAGGATAAATCCCTCCAATTGTTTTAATGTTGTTGGCTAAGGTATACTCATAATAATTATGCAAAGTATTCAGATGGTACTTGTCTACCCAGCTAAATTCGCCACTTGAAAGTCTGCCTAGTCGGTCGCTAGCTTTCCAAAGATTGATAAATTTAGGAGTAACGTTTAGTTTTGAACTGATATATTCCCAATCCAAAGGGTCGTTAACATAGTTGGGGCCAAATAAAAATAAAATTTCTGAATTATCTATCCGTAAGTAGTTTTTGCTCGTAAAGTAAGTGTTCTCGATATATTGTAGATCCGTAACGGCGGCATTTAAATTTATTTTTGGTATTCTTAGGGTTTGAATATTTTCAGCAACTTTATCTTCATACATGATTGAGAATTCTATTCCAACATCTTCTATTTTTTCAATAAATGATTCGGTGCTTTTTTTTATGGAATTGTAATCATAAACGTCTCTACTACCATACCAATCAAATATCACTCCGTCGATGCCGGATAATTTCATTAACAGTAGGTGGTATTCTTGTAGATCTTTGTCATTTGATGAATATGGACCTATTAACGGGTAGTAGTGTGATGCAATTTCTCTTTTACCTTGTGCGTCTATATTGTTAGGGTTTCTGTTTGTCATGGTCCAATGTTGGCCCCAGTAGCCATCCTCCTCTAAGCTTTTAAACCAAGGCATGTAATGAACATATATTTTTTTAGGATTCTTTTTTACTACGTCAATTGCATTAGGCTCACTTTTTTGAGTAAGCATTTCTTGGTAAGCCTTTTCAAGAATAGAATCAGAAGTAGCTTTTTCAATTTTGACAGGAGTTAGGTCGTCTGTGCATCCAATTAATAGGGCAAGTAGGATTAGACTAATGATTAGGGTTAATTTTTTCATTTTTTTTCGTTTGGGTGGGTATGTAAATGTAATGTGCTGTATCATTTATTATTGTGTTTATTCGCTTATTTATCAAATTTATATCGATGAAATGTGTTTTATTGACGATGAAATACATTATTCCTAAGAATGCTGTACTGTGAAGTTGTATTGCATTATCGATTAAAAAAAGGCTTATCAAGCTATTAATTACCAATCTAATTTGTACCTTTGCAGCAGTTTTATAGAAACTTAATAGCAACCAGATTGAACACTACACAGAACACATTTTCTCTCAAAACCATTTTTTTAGATTTTAAAGAAATCACTAAGGCTGGACTTGCTATAAGTGTCTTGTTTTCTTCTATTGCGGGTTATTTTTTAGGAATAGATGCTGAAAATCCTTTTCAATGGTCTGTTTTAGGGATGCTTATTATTGGGGGGTATTGCATGGTGGGTGCTTCAAACGCTTTTAACCAAGTGATTGAAAAAGATTTAGATGCCTTAATGGATAGAACTATGAATCGTCCTGTTCCTGCAGGAAGAATGTCTCCAAATACAGCATTGATAGTGGCTAGCTTATTAACTATTGTTGGTGTTTCCTTACTGTATGCTATAAACCCGAAGTCGGCCATGTTTGGGGCGATTTCAATTTTTTTATACACGAGCGTCTATACTCCTTTGAAAACAATGACTTCGTTATCTGTTTTTGTTGGTGCATTTCCAGGTGCTATTCCTTTTATGTTGGGATGGGTTGCGGCAACGGGTAATTTTGGTATTGAAGCCGGGACTTTATTTTTGATTCAGTTTTTTTGGCAATTCCCACATTTTTGGGCTATTGGTTGGTTTTTATATGAGGATTATGAAAAAGCAGGATTTTTTATGCTTCCTACCGGGAAAAAAGATAAGGGAACCGCTTTGCAAATCATATTGTATTCGGTCTGGCTTATAATAGCTTCTTTATTGCCAGCTTTAGGGTATACAGGGAAGTTGTTTATTACGCCCTTTGCGGCAGCAATAGTATTTTTATTAGGAATCTGGATGCTTTATTATGCAGTTCAGTTGTACAAGTTAAGAAGTGCAAAGGCAGCAAGGACACTCATGTTAATAAGTGTTTCCTATATTACATTGTTGCAATTAGTTTATATATTTGATAAATTTTTAAGATAGTTATGGAGGTTACAATGACAACAAATGAGGATCAGTTAAGAACCGCAAGATCATATAAGTTGATTTTGTTGTTCGCCATGGTGAGTATGACCATGATGTTTGCAGGACTTACTAGTGCTTTTGTGGTAAGTAAGTCAAGGGTTGATTGGTTAAAAGATTTTCAGCTACCAACGGCGTTTTATTACAGTACTATAGCTATTATTGGATGTAGTATTACTTTTCATTTGGCAAAAAAAGCAATTCAAAAAGATAATAAAAGCAATACAACTAAGTTTCTTTTAGCTACTTTAGCACTTGGGATTTTATTTGTTATTTTGCAATTTGTTGGCTTTGGTCAAATAGTAGAAAGCGGATATTATTTTACAGGAAGTGAGAGTTCGATAACGACAACGTTTTTGTACATTGTTACGGTTGTTCACTTAATTCACTTAGCAGGAGGGTTAATTTCTCTTCTAATTATAATTTATAATCATTTTAAACAAAAATACAATTCGACTCAAACTCTTGGAATAGAACTAGGTGCAATGTACTGGCACTTTCTTGATTTCCTTTGGCTTTATTTATTTGTATTTTTATATTTCTTTAAATAAGAAAAAAACGTAAATTTGGGAACTTTTTAACGAATAACTTTTATGGAAGCGACAGTTACTACTGCAAATAGTGAAGAAAAAACTTGGGGAGGCGGCAATGAGCCAATGGGAGCAAGTTAT
>CAWURM010000038.1:0-11937 GCA_963924965.1 uncultured Flavobacterium sp. | reverse complement strand
GTCTGTTCCATTTGCCTCTATATCTGCAACTGTAAGTTCACATGGACCTTGTTTTTCAATAATAACTGTAGCACTATCACTTGAATTTAGGCCAATAGAAGCTTCTTTAAGATTAAGAAGTATATCTAGAACGTCTTCTTGGACGCCTTCAATTGTTGAGAACTCATGCATTACACCATCAATTGCTACTTCTGTGATCGCAAAACCAACCATAGAAGATAATAACGTTCTTCTAATTGAATTTCCTAAAGTATGGCCGTTGCCAGGGAAATTGTTTGAGGCGATATAAAATCAAAAAACCTTTCTAATTGTAACTAGAAAGGTTTTTTGATGCTATTTTTCAACTATTAAAAGGCTTCAAAGCCTAGTTTTTCTCTTACTCTTGATAATACACCATTTGCAACTGTTGTTGCTTTTTCAGCTCCTATTTTCAGTAAGGCATCTACTTCTGGAAGGTTATTCATGTAGTAGTTGTATTTTTCTCTTTCGGTTTTGAAGGTTTCGCATATCAGTTCAAATAAGGCTTGTTTGGCATGACCGTAACCATAATTACCACCTTCGTAATTAGTTCGCATTACCGCTAGTTGTTCTTCAGTAGCTAACAAGGAATAAATTGCAAAAGCATTACAAGTATCTGGATTTTTTGGATCTTCCAGTGGCGTGCTATCTGTTTCAATGCTCATTACCTGCTTGCGTAACGCTTTATCATCCAGGAATATATTAATAATATTATTGGCTGATTTGCTCATTTTTCCACCATTGGTTCCAGGAATCAGCATGCTGTCTTCTTGAATTTTTGCCTCTGGTAATACAAAAGTTTCTCCCATTTGGTGATTGAAACGGGAAGCGACATCACGAGTAATTTCTAAATGTTGCAACTGGTCTTTTCCTACTGGTACTAATTGCGCATCGTACAATAAAATATCGGCAGCCATCAACATCGGGTAAGAGAATAAACCGGCGTTTACATCTTCTAGCCTGTCTGCTTTGTCCTTGAAAGAATGTGCTAATGTCAACCGTTGAAAAGGAAAAAAACAACTTAAATACCAAGACAATTCCGCTGTTTGTGGCACATCAGATTGTCTGTAGAAAACTACTTTAGTAACATCTAATCCACAAGCCAGCCAAGCAGCAGCGGTACTGTAAGTATTTGCTCTTAAAGTGGATCCGTCTTTTATTTGTGTAATAGAGTGTAAGTCGGCAATGAAAAGGAAAGATTCGTTTTTAGGATCATTCGATAATTGAATTGCTGGAATGATTGCTCCCAGTAAATTGCCTAAATGTGGTGTTCCTGTACTCTGAACACCGGTAAGTATTTTTGCCATTGTATTTTTTTTCTGAACCGCAAAGGTTGCAAAGTTTTTCGTAACGTTTGCCCGGTTCTGTATTTTTATAGTATGAAATAGTTTCCAAATTTAATTCTTTTTAAGAATACTAACATAGGATTTCCTATTTTTGAACACATGAAAGGAATTAAAATTATTTTTTGGACACTCTGGCGAATTTGGTTCTATGTTCTTATGGCTATTCCCATATTGATTATGTTTCCTTTTTTAGTAGCTTCCATCCTTACTGAAAAGGGCTATCCGTATTTTTTTAAAATGGCTAGAATTTGGGCAAAATTCATCCTTTTTGGAATGGGTTTTTATTATAAAATTGATAGAAATCAAGAACTGGATAGGCATAAAAGTTATATGATTGTTGCTAATCATACGTCAATGGTCGATATTATGTTGATGCTTGCCATCATTAAAAATCCATTTGTATTTGTGGGAAAACAAGAATTGGCTAGGATTCCCTTATTTGGATTTTTCTATAAACGAACGTGTATTTTAGTAGATCGAGGTTGTTCAAAAAGCCGCATGGAAGTATTCAATCAGGCTCAAAAAAGAATCAGTCGTGGATTAAGTGTATGTATTTTTCCTGAAGGGGGTGTACCCGATGATGAGTCTATCGTGTTAGATAGTTTTAAAGATGGTGCCTTCCGGTTGGCAATTGAACATCAAATTCCCATTGTTCCCATCACTTTTGGGGATAATAAAAGAAGGTTTTCCTATACTTTTTTCAGTGGAAGTCCGGGTTTGATGCGAACAAAAATACATCGTCAAATTGAAACTAAGGATCGAACTGGCGCAGCAGATAGAAAAGCAATTCGGGAAGAAGTTAGAGCTGTAATTTATTCCCAATTATTGGAATATGAAAAAAAGACGCTTTGAAAATAGTATATAAAAAAAAGAGTTGATGTAAATCAACTCTTTTTTAGTTTTATGCGTCAGCTAATTCTTTTATTCTAGCTTTAATTTTTTCTTCTAGTTCTTCGGCTAACTCTGGATTGTCTTTGATTAATGACTTAACTGCATCGCGACCTTGTCCTAATTTAGTATCACCGTAACTAAACCATGAACCTGCTTTTTTGATAATTTCAAATTCCACGGCTAAATCTAATATCTCTCCTGTTTTTGAAATTCCTTCGCCATACATGATATCAAACTCGGCAATTTTAAAAGGTGGAGCTACTTTGTTTTTCACCACTTTTACTTTGGTTCTGTTACCAAGCACATTGTCTCCATCTTTAATTTGAGTTGAACGACGGATATCTAAACGTACTGAAGCGTAGAATTTCAAAGCATTTCCCCCAGTTGTAGTCTCTGGATTTCCAAACATTACACCAATTTTCTCTCTCAGTTGGTTGATGAAGAAAACGGTACAATTTGTTTTACTTATAGTTCCGGTTAATTTTCTCAAGGCTTGAGACATTAAACGAGCGTGAAGACCCATTTTTGAATCTCCCATTTCCCCTTCAATTTCACTCTTTGGAGTTAATGCAGCAACCGAGTCAATGACAACAATATCAATAGCCCCTGAGCGAATCAAGTTTTCAGCAATTTCTAATGCTTGTTCTCCGTTGTCTGGTTGAGATATAATTAAGTTTTCAATATCTACGCCTAATTTTTCAGCGTAATTTCTATCAAAAGCGTGTTCAGCGTCAATAAATGCAGCAATTCCTCCTGATTTTTGAGCCTCTGCAATAGCGTGCAGGGTCAAAGTAGTCTTTCCAGATGATTCCGGTCCGTATATTTCGATAATTCTTCCTCTTGGGTATCCACCAACCCCTAGTGCTAAATCGATTCCTAAAGACCCGGAAGAAATGCTTTCCACTTCAACAATGGCTTTATCCCCCATTTTCATTACAGTTCCTTTTCCGTAAGTTTTGTCTAGTTTGTCCAGCGTTAATTGTAGCGCTTTTAATTTGGCTTCTTTTTCTGTACTCATCTTCTCTTTTACCTTTTCTTTCATTTGTATTATTTTATCACTCTAAGAAATTTGGAGAACCCTTTAGATTGCAACAATTTTCATTTTTTTTAATTTTATGCTCGTAAAAATACTTCTTTTTTTAATTACAATTTTAACATTTAAGAAGTAAATATTTTTTTTACATGAACAATGCTTTTAACTCTGTTGCATCTTCTGGTTTTATTTTTCCCGCTAGAAGTAAACTCAATTGTTTGCGTCTCAATGCTGCATCAAAACGTTGTTTTTCTAGTTCTGTTTCTGGGATGATTTGAGGAACTTCTACCGGTCTTCCCGTGTCATCAACAGCAACGAATGTATAAATGGCTTCATTGGCTTTGGTTTTATTTCCAGATTCACGGTCTTCTACCCAAATGTCAATAAAAATTTCCATAGAGCTTTTAAAGGATCTCGAAACCTTGGCTTCAACCGTAACCACACTTCCAAGTGGAATGGCTCTATTAAAAGCCACATGATTTACGGATGCTGTCACGACAATTCTCCTAGAATGTCTTCTAGCAGCAATACTTGCAGCACGGTCCATTCGAGCCAATAGCTCTCCACCAAAAAGATTGTTTAGGGGATTTGTTTCACTTGGTAAAACTAAATCAGTTAAAATTGTTAAGGATTCTGAAGGATGTTTTGGTGTCATATTTTGTATAAATGTAAGGAGTATTTTTAATTTTTAGTTCAACCAATATACCGCCATTATAGCCGGAATGAAATAAATAACTATAGTTCTAGCGCCGTCATAATCTTTGGCCAGTCGTTGTCCAAAAAGTAACATGATTAAAGTGACACAAGAAAAAACAGCACCATAAAAACCAAATACACGGCCATTATTTATCAATAATTCTATGCAACCTACAATGCATAAAATGCCCGAAATTAATTCCATGATTAAAATATTTAATAAAGCTAAAGGAACATGGTTTTTTAGTTGTGTTTTTGCAAAATGTCCTTTTAACCATTCTACATTATCTTTCCAATAAAATAGCTTGTCATAACCAGATTGAATAAAAGAAATAGCCAAAAAAATCAAAATTAAAATGGAAGCTGCGTTGTTCATATTGTTATTTTTTATGGATTAATCGAGTAAGTTTTATAGATAAATCAGTTAAGATAATTTTCGCATTTCCGTTGCGCTCCACATGATAAATCGCATCCGAAATTTCAGAGAAGATTTCGTTAATATTATTTCCGGTGATAAAAGCAGCAAAATTTTCAAATTTAAAACCTGTTTTTGATTCGAAATAAACCAAATTTGGAGTTTCATAATTGAGCAACAAGGCTTGACGAAACATCTCGATACAATACTCTAGAAATTTCTTTTGTCCTTCTCTACCTAAACCAGCTATTTTTTCACTCCACACAATTAAATCTTGTATGGCCGAGGCTTCTTTTTTTGCTCGAAAAGCAGCACGAACCCAGGTAGTAAACCATTCTTCAAACGGATATTCCTCATTATTATCGTACAACAAATGCAGGGCTACATTATAATTTCCTTGTGCTTGGTGTGCGATTTTTGCCGCTAAACTAGGGTCAACTTGTTCTCTAGAAACCAAAGCTTCTGTAATTATAGGTTCGCTTAAGCCGTTAAAATGCAGAATCTGACATCGCGAACGAATGGTTTGAATGATGTCTTCTTCATTTTCAGAAATTAAAATAAAGACCGTTTTTTCTGGTGGCTCTTCCAGTAATTTCAACAATTTATTAGACGCAGCAGTGTTCAGTTTGTCTGCCATCCATATGATCATAATTTTATAACCACCTTCGTATGATTTTAACGACAATGATTTTAAAATCTCGGTGGCATCGTCAACACGAATTTCTCCTTGTTTGTTTTGAACACCTAAAATAGAGTACCAGTCAAATAATCCACCGTATGGATTTTGTAAAATAAACTGCCTCCAATCGGTTATAAAATCGATACTTTTAGGGCTTTTTTTTATGGTATCAGTAGTAACTGTTGGGTAGGCAAAATGCAAATCAGGATGGGATATTTTTTGAAATTTCAGATTACAAGCGGTATTTGCACCTTCATTCTCTCCATTTTGATTGTTGCATAAAATGTATTGAGCATATGCAATTGCCATTGCCAAAGTACCACTTCCTTCAGGACCAACAAATAATTGTGCATGTGGAATTCGGCCTAAACTAGCACTTCTTGTCAGGTGATTTTTAATATGTTCTTGTCCTAATATTTCTGAAAACTGCATAAAGCAAAGATAGAAGAAAATGGGTTAGTCAAAAATATTCAGGGTGCAAAGTTTATCAAAATCAACAATCTAATTTTAGGTATGCGATAGCCTCTTTTAAACTTCAAAAAAGCGGGGTTTTTTAAGTTTACTGCTAATATGGTATTAAAAACTAAAATTTTATAATAATTTACATCGATTTCGTTAACATATTTCAATTATTTTTAGTTTTTTCAAATTTATTAATAATCTAAAAGTTCTATATTTGTTACTCTTTCAAAAAAAACAAACTAAAAAAGAAGCTGATGAAGACTTTAAACGATTTTGATTTCAAAAATAAAAAAGCAATAATACGCGTTGATTTCAACGTGCCTTTGGACGAAAATTTTAATGTAACGGATGCCACTCGTATTGAAGCGGCAAAACCAACAATCGATACCATTCTTGCTCAAGGTGGAAGTGTAATTTTAATGTCGCACCTAGGAAGACCAAAAGGAGCTGAAGACAAATATTCTTTGAAACACATCTTAAAAACGGCTTCAGAAATTCTTGGAGTACCGGTTCAATTTGCTACAAATTGTATTGGTGAAGAAGCACAAACTGCTGCTGCAAATTTAAAAGCAGGAGACGTTTTATTATTAGAAAATTTACGTTTTCACGCTGAAGAAGAAGCGGGGGATGTGGCTTTTGCCAAAGAGTTAGCTTCACTAGGAGATATTTATGTAAACGACGCTTTTGGAACGGCGCACAGAGCACACGCTTCAACTACAATAATTGCGCAATTTTTCCCAACAGAAAAATGTTTTGGGACATTATTAGCTAAAGAAATTGAAAGCTTAAATAAAGTTTTGAAAAACAGCGAAAAACCGGTAACAGCAGTTCTTGGAGGATCTAAAGTTTCTTCTAAAATTACAGTTATTGAGAACATTCTTGACAAGGTTGATCACATGATTATAGGTGGCGGAATGACTTTTACCTTTGTTAAAGCATTAGGCGGAAAAGTAGGAGATTCTATTTGTGAAGATGACAAACAAGAATTAGCATTAGAAATCTTGAGATTGGCTAAAGAAAAAGGAGTTCAAATTCATATTCCAGTAGATGTGGTTGCTGCAGATGATTTTTCTAATACAGCAAACACTAAAATTGTTGATGTAAGAGAAATTCCTGACGGATGGCAAGGTCTTGATGCGGGTCCAAAATCATTGGAAAACTTCAAAAAAGTAATATTAGAATCTAAAACGATTCTTTGGAATGGACCACTAGGTGTTTTCGAAATGGAAAGCTTTGCTAATGGAACCATTGAATTAGGAAACTTTATTGCAGAGGCTACTGCAAACGGTGCTTTCTCACTTGTAGGGGGAGGAGACTCAGTGGCAGCAGTAAAACAATTTGGTTTTGAACATAAAGTAAGCTATGTTTCAACAGGTGGTGGTGCCATGCTTGAAATGCTAGAAGGTAGAGTCTTGCCTGGAATAGCGGCTATTTTAGATTAATACAATATTTTAACAATATTTATAGAATTTTTTAGTTCTAACATATTACGTTTGTAAAAGAAATGGTGTAGTAACCATTTACAATTTAGCATGTTGACCAAAAAATATGAATATAAAAAATACCACAATAGCTTTGATGCTATTACTATCCATTCCTTTGTTTTCACAAGAAATTGCTGAGAACAAAGGAATTGTCGTTTTAGAAAATAACTTGTCTTATCTCGATTCCATTAAAAAAACATTTGTTACTGATGAAATGGCATCCTGCGTAGATAGTTTATGGATGAAAGAATTGACTAATTTGGATTTGTATAATGATATTTCAAATGAAATTGAAAACATTAACATTGATGAAAAAGTAGATTATGAATTGCCTACTGAATTGTTGAAGTCAAGACTGGAGGCAATGAATGCAAAATCTCCTTTTAGAATTGAATACAATGAAAGTCTTGAAAATGTGATTCGGTCTTTTCTCAAATACCGAAAAAAATCCTTTGAGCGATTGATGGCCATATCCGACTATTATTTCCCGATGTTTGAAGAAGCCTTTGCACTCAAAAACGTTCCTTTAGAAATCAAATATTTAGCCGTAGTAGAGTCGGCATTGAATCCAAGAGCGATATCAAGAGTGGGGGCAACAGGCTTGTGGCAGTTCATGTATCAAACAGGAAAACAATACAATTTAAAAATTGATTCTTATATTGATGAACGTAGTGATCCACTAAAAGCAACAGCGGCAGCTGCGCAATACATGTCTAATATGTTCGCTATTTTTGGCGATTGGGAATTGGTGTTAGCCTCCTATAATTCAGGTCCAGGAAATGTGGCTAAGGCCATAAGACGATCCGGCGGTAAGCAAAATTATTGGAACATTAGAAAAAATCTACCCAAAGAAACTCAAGGGTACGTTCCTGCTTTTTTAGCAACTATGTATCTTTATGAGTATCACAATGAACATGGAATTAGACCGGACAAAGCCATTGTTCAGCGATTTGAAACGGATACCATTTTGATGAAAAAACAAATGTCTTTTAAACAAGTTTCCGACTTATTAGACATTTCTGTAGCTCAACTGCAATTATTGAACCCTTCTTACAAGTTAAATGTGATTCCATCTTATAAAGATGAAAAACACTACTTAAGATTACCAAAAGATAAAATTGCATTATTTACTTCAAATGAAGAAAAAATATACGCCTATGCGCAATACCAACTTGATGGGCGTGAAAAATCATTTCAAAGTTCAAGAACAATTGCATCAAAAAAGGAGGATACAGATGGATCACCTGATAGAATCACACAAACCAAAACCAACTATTACAAAGTAAAAAGAGGGGATAATTTAGGATCAATTGCTGACAAATATAATGTGGCGGTCTCTGATTTAAAAAAGTGGAATAAGTTGAGAGGAAATAGCATTTCCTATGGGAAAAGCTTGAAAATTATCTCAACGCAAAGCATGGTTAAAGCAGCTAAAAAAGGCCCAGAAGTAGCGCCAGTTTCAAAAGAGTCTGTGGCAGAAAATCAACGGATTGCTTCCACTCAATTAAAAATTAAAAAAGAAATAAAATCAGATTCTTTAATGACCCAGACGAACTCATTTTATATTGTTCAAAAAGGAGATAATTTAAACGCAATTGCTGAAAAAACAAAGTATCGGTGGCTGATCTTATAGAATGGAATCATCTTTCAGGATCAACAATTCAACAAGGAAAATCGTTACAAATTGCTGCAAAAATAGAAGATTCTAAAGAGGCTGTTGCGGCTTCAACAGTTGCGATCACGGCGATAGAAACAACAGAATTAAAAGATATAAATTATACCGTTTTAAAAGGAGATAATTTAAGTAGTATTTCAAGAAAATTTGGAACCGCCATAGCCGACTTAAAACTTTGGAATAACATTTCAAATCAAAATATAGTTGTTGGAACTTCTTTGATTGTTGCTAAAAACCAAGTGGCTATAACCACGGATAATGCCACGGCAAATTCGTTCAAGAAGTCAGATGATTTTTCTAAAGCAGCTACCGCAAGAATTGATTATTATGTTAAAAAAGGAGATTCCTTATACAGTATTTCCAAAAAATATCCGGGTGTAACTGTTAGTGACCTTAAAAAATGGAATGATATTCGCGGTGAAGGAATTAAACCTGGAATGAAATTGAAAATTAGCGGATAATACAATAATCTTCTCTAAATTTGGGTTTGAATTCATAATCATACCTTAATGAACAAAAACCAATTAGTATTTCTCCTTTTTCTCTTTCTTATTTTTTCATGTAAAAAGAAAGAAGATGCTTTACCGCGTTTTACAACAGGCGCTATTAATACGGTTTCTGTTATTATTGACGATCAATTATGGAATGGGGAAGTAGGGGATAGTGTCCGAAATAAATTTGCATCGCCTGTTATTGGCTTACCACAAGAAGAACCTCTTTTTACAATAAACCAATATCCTGTTAAATTGATGGAAGGTTTTATGACGGATAGCCGCAATATAATCGTTATTAAAAAAGGGGTAAAAAACAAATTCGAAATAAAGGAAAATCAATACGCATCCCCTCAAAATGTATTTCATATTTCAGGTAAAACAGGTAGGGATATTATTGAAATTATTCAAAAACACTATTTAGAAATTATTAAAATTATTCGTCATACTGAAATTGAGGAATGTCAAAGAATTAATAAAAAATCGCTTTTAAATCCCAAAATCATTTCAGATAAATTCCATCTGAACTTGCAAGTACCTAGCAGTTATGAGTTTGTGATGGAAGGCGAGAATTTCATTTGGTTTAAAAAAGAAATTGTGAGTGGAAACACAAGTTTACTAGTTTATCAAGTTCCAATTAACGCAGTTAAAAAAGGGAATGATTTAGTTTCAAATATTATTAAAAATCGAGATTCTATTGGAGGATTATACATACATGGAAAAGAACCCAATACGGATCTAATTACCGAAGAAGCTTATGCGCCTTATTTTTTTAAGATAAAACTAGATAAAAAACAAGCGTATGAAACGAAAGGCACTTGGGAATTAAAAAATGATTTTATGTCAGGTCCTTTTATTAATTATACCATAATCGATGAGGAAAACAACCGGGCAATTGTTTTAGAAGGATTTAGCTATGCTCCATCTAAAGAAAAAAGAGATTTGATGCATGATTTAGAATCCATTATTAAATCTGTTAAAATAAGTAAATATAACCTACCAAAGAAAATTAGTACCAATGACAATAGCATGGAAAATAAAGCCTTTTGATGCGCTTACTGTTCACGAATTATATGATATATTACGATTAAGAAGCGAGATCTTTGTGGTAGAGCAAAACTGCGTTTATCTAGATCTTGATGGTAAGGATAAAATTGCCTTGCACCTTTTTGCTGAATATGATGGGAAAATAGTTGCCCATTCCCGACTATTTAAACCCGGAATTAGTTTTGATAACGCATCAATAGGAAGAGTGGTTGTAGATGCCAATTATCGCGAAAGAAAATGGGGGCACGATTTAATGCGAGAGTCAATTGCAGCGATTAAGGAACAGTTTAACGAAACTAAAATTACTATTGGAGCGCAGCTATATCTGAAAAAATTTTACGAAAGCCATGGATTTGTGCAAAGTAGCGAAATGTATTTAGAAGATGATATTCCGCATATCGAAATGATAAAGGAATAATCAAGTTTTAGTGATTAAAAACTCAACGCGTCGGTCTACTTCTTCCCCTTGTCCTAAGGGGAATTTGTTGCCACATCCTTTGTAAGTCATTCTAAGGCTATTAATATTTTTAGAAATTAAATACCAAAATACAACCTTAGCTCTGTTCAATGATAGTTTTCTTTCGTTTGTGGAACGATCAATTGCATCATAATAATAACTAGGAGTGCAGCATACATGTCCTCTAATTTCAAATTCAATGTTTTTGTTTTTTAAAAGATGAGCAGCAATTTTATCCAGTTCTTTTTTGGAGTCTGCACTTAGTTCAGAACTCCCTAGTTTGAATAAAATATTTTCAAAATAGATACGATCGCCTACACTATGTTTCTCCTGTATGGTATTGTAAATTCCTTTTCCAAAACTATTTTTTTTAACGATTAGAAGGTCTACTCGTCTATTTTTAGAACGGATTTCGGCTAAGTTGTCTAACACATCTTCGGTAATAATTACGCGGCCTTTTCCCTCAACGATTACAATTTTATTTTTATTAAAACCATGAGATGTAATCACTGTTTTTACCGTGTTTACTCTATCTTCGGATAACTTATAATTGTAGTCGTTATTGCCTCTATCGTCACAATAGCCATAAATTTGTATGGATTCAATGGATGCAGTATCCGCCTTTATCACAAAGTCAAGAATGGCTTGTTCTTGTTGGGAATCAATGCTGTATTTGGCAAAATCAAAGTAGATAGTTTCCACTTTTTTTTCTTGAGCAAAAAGACAACCAAAAGAAAATAGAGTAATGAACTTTAAATAGTGGATCATTAAATTTTTAGGATGTTATTGTAGGTTGTGGTATTATTTAAAATAGTGACTGCTTTTTGAATCTCTGAGTTATTTTTTATGTAATATTGATAAAAACCTTCTTGATATTGAAATCTTTTTATGATTTCTTCAGTTATGATTTTTTTAATTTCCTCTTGATTCTTGTCTAATTGTGTTTCTTCGCTTTTTTGAAGTGCGTTTTGTAATTGCTGGTACTCAGCAAGTATGGCATCATCAATTTTTTCTTTTTTGGCTATTGCCAAAGTATTCTTTAAGGCCAATTCCGTTTCCGTGTCAAACGAGAATTTCTCTGTTTTTAAATACTGTTTGAAATCTTGATAATCAGCATTCGAAAGGGTAGGAATGGTATTTCCTACATTTGGATTTTTATAATAATAGCGAGTTACATAATTAAATATTCCGTCATTTCTTAATAAAGCATCGGCAATCACGCTAGTGCTCGTTTCTTTCAATT